>QMPN01000022.1 GCA_003648575.1 Bacteroidota bacterium | reverse complement strand
GGCCTCCCGACAATAAAAAAGATCGGGATGCTTTTTTTCTCCATTTCTGTGTTAAATGATTCCATCCGGCAGCTAAAATAGTTTTTATTTCTTCAAACCACGAATCATCACACGAAGCTGTGTAAAATCACTTTTCTTCACGAAGAGTATGTCCTTGATCGGTACCTTTAAGATGCGTGAATAGATGAGTAGGTACCCGATTGATCCTGCCGCATAACTTACGTTTGTAGCCATTGCTGCTCCCTCACCTCCATATTCCGGGATCCAGAGCAGATTCAATATTATATTTAATACCAGGGCAGGAAGAAAAACATAGAGGGTAACCTCAGGCCTTCCTAATCCTGCCAGGTGACCGCTAAGTATCCTGAACATGACCACCATGATGATTCCCGGAAGGATGAGTTGGATGATGCGGATACTGGGGATATATTCATCGCCAAATATGAGCGGAACCAGGAAGGGAACCACAAAAAACATAACCGTTGCCAGGGCGATAGAAACCAGAAAAGAAAGGCGCAGCAATACCCCGGTGGTTTCGGTCATGGCTTCCCGGTCTTTAGTATTAGCAGTTCGGCTGAATACCACGATGCCCACTGCCAGCGGCAGTTGCCAGACTTGTTCTGCAATGGATGTTCCGATTGAATAAATTCCGACTTCAGTGGCATCCCTGAGTTTCTCAATGAGCAGAATATCGATCCTGTAATTCAACTGCAGGATAAAGAAAGAAACAGAAAAAAGGACACCCAGCCTGAGCAGGCTCACAAGGATCTTTTTCTGTACCCTGAAGTGGATCCGGTACGATTTGCTAAGGAGATAAAGACCGTACAGGGTAACGATGCTGCCTGAAATAAGGAATGCTATTACCGCTCCCAGTATCCCCATACCCAGCCCCCAGACCAGAAGAACGATAAGGCTAAGGTTGACAGAATTGGTGATCCAGTTCATCTGGTTGGCCTTGCTGATCTCATCATTGCCCAGGAAGATACCTCCAAAATAGATGATAGCCAGTTGTCCGGGAATGACCATCAGTACCAGCCCAATCAGCAAAAGGGTAAAGTTGGGTTCATTATAAATAAAATAAGCGATGGCAGTGATGATAATACCTAATATCGATGCTATGACCCAGAGTAGAAGGATAGAAGAGACAAGATCATCTTTATCAAACTTTCCCTTGCCAATATGGAAGATCGCTGACCCGCGGATGCCCATATGTGTGAGGCTGACAACAATGGTAGGTATGATGATCAGGGCAATATAGATCCCATATTTATCCGGTCCGAGCACCCTTGCCAGAACAATGCTCGCCAGTAAACCCGCAATGATAGAAAACACATTGCTGTTAAATACTCCTAGCACATCTCTTGAAAACCGCCTCTTTGCCATTATTAAAACTTCAACATTCTTATCCCTTATTCTTCTGTTCCGCTGTTCTGCAGACTTCTTAGCAACACATTTGGATCCAGGGGTGCCTTCCTGTGCCCGAAGCAGATGTTATGCCTTTCGACATTGGAGAGATAGGACCATGTGGCTGCCTTAGCACTCCGGGTATCCTTCAGACTGCGTAGCATCTTTTTCTGCAGCAGTTTGTCATTATACATGATCCCCCAATTCTCTAACATCGCCTCCATAAATTCATCCGGATTCATTTTTATGGGCCGATGAACCACTTCCAAAAAGTGATAATGTTTCCAATCCTGCGGGTAATTCGTGTAGATCAGTCGATTCTGTTTCTCCATCCGTTTGTAAAGACCGGTACCGGGAAGGGGAGTAATAATGGTGGCCTGCATAGCATCCATGCCACTATCAATGGCAAATCGGGTGCGATCAAACAGGTCTTGCTTTGAATCACTGTCGAGGCCGTATATCAAAGCCCCCAGTACGCTGATACCGTACTTGTGGATACGATCGAACACCTCCTTGTATTTCTCGATACCCATTTTAAGGTTAAGCTTCTTATTTGCTTCCTTTAGTTGTTCTTCTTTTTCGGATTCTATCCCGATCAGGATCATGCGGCATCCGCTTTCAGCAGCATATTTGAGTACCTCTTCATTGTCGGCAACATTCAGGGAGGCCTGACAGTACCAGTCCTTTTTTATTCCCCGATCTATCATCCCCTTAAACAGGCTGATGGCTCGCTCAGCAGATTGCTTTGAGTAGCCAATAATATTATCATCGACGAAATAAACAAGTTCCTGGGGAATCGTTTCAAGCTCATCCAGGACATCCTCCACCGGACGCTGACGATAACGACTGCCATTAAATGTATGCACTGAACAAAAATCGCACGTCATCGGGCATCCGCGGGTGGTCTGGATATTGGCATATGCATAAGCCGGATTGAAGAGGTCACGACGGGGCAAAGGGGTATCAACCATGGGTAAAAGTTCGCCGTGGTATAATGTTTTTAAACTTCCCGTATTGAAATCTTCAATAAGCGTTTCCCAGGCACTTTCTGCTTCTCCTGTGACGACTGAATCAGCATATTTTTTTGCCTCATCCGGTAGCATGGAAGCATGAATCCCGCCTATCACAGTTGTAACTCCATGCTGCTTGTATATGCCGGCTATCTCATAGGCACGGTTGATGTTGGCAGTTACAGCGGTG
Organism: Bacteroidota bacterium; assembly: GCA_003648575.1. Next base: position 20,069 of record QMPN01000022.1, on the reverse strand, counting down.
ATCCCTACAAGGTCGGCTTCTTTATACGTAAATTCTTCAAAATTCTCATCTATGATCTTAATATCCCAATCAAGAGGTGTGAGCGCGGCAATGATAGCCAGGGCGAGGGGTGGCGACATGGCGTGAGTATCATGTAAACCATGCTTGGTATGCTGGTTAAATGGATTGATCAGGATGAGCTTTTTTTTACCCATAGTTTTGAGTATTCCTCTGTCATACAAAGATATTATTTTTGAACGGACCTGTTTAAAATAAGACTAAAGAGGGGAAATCCGTACTTTTGCTTTTCAGAGAATAGAAATCCCGTTGATATGTACATACAGAAAAATAATATTTGTTTCACCAGGCTTCAGGAAGAAGATATTGAACTGGTTCGACATTGGCGGAACCATAACAGCATCAAAAAGTACATGGTATATCGGGAGCATATCACGGAAGAAATGCAAAAGCAATGGTTCCATTCTGTCAATAATAACACCAACCTGTATTTTGTTATTGAATATAAGGGTAAGAAGATCGGCCTGATCAATGGTAAGGACATCAACTGGGAAGGGAAGTCAATGGAAACCGGGATTTTTATCTGGAACAAATACTATCGGAAAACCCATATCCCAACTATTTGCACGATGATCTTTGCTGAATTTGGTGTGGCCATGGGTGGATTGACACCTACGGCAACTATATTGAGGGACAATGAGCGGGCGTTGAAGTATAATAAAATTCTTGGGTTTAAAATAATCGAAGATGACCCGGATAAGGAATATATCCGCCTGTCGCTTGAGAAGGAAAATATGGGCTATATTGCTAAAAGATTAAAGGCCGCTTTGTACCTGCTGGCCGGGGATGAATCCATCAAAATGGTTTTTGACAAGCAAGATATTGAGGGCGGCATTCATGACCTTATTATCAATAGTATTGGCACCACAAATATTAAAAGCAAGGAGTCCGACGGGGATTCAATTACTTATAATTTCTAGATACCTGGGCAAAAAGATTGCCACTGAATAACAGCAGCATAAATGGTGATAATTAATGTTTTAGGATAGATTTACTTCTCGTAGAAGTGCATCTCTTTCATATATTCATATACCCGTGTTGGAAGCATATACCGGATATCTTTTTCCTTTTTTACAGAATCCCTGATGAAACTGGCCGAGATTTCAAGGAGGGGGGCATCGAAAAAACGAATATTCGGATGATCGTGATAAACACCCGGATCATAATGTGGGCGATTGTAAATATATATGGAATAATTCTCCAGAAGCACCTGGTAGTTCTTCCATTTATGGAAATGGGGAAGGATGTCTGTACCACCGATCAGGACAAAATGCAGCTCAGGATATTTTTCACCAAGGTAGGCCAGCGTATCTATGGTATATGAGGGCTGGGGCATTTTGAATTCAATGTTGCAGGAACGCATTCTGGCATCCTCCTCAATGGCTATATTCACCATGGCAAGGCGGTGATAGTCGGCCAGCAGTCCCTTCTTTTCTTTGAGGGGGTTTTGAGGAGAAACTACAAACCATATCTCATCCAGATCGGTATTTTCGACCATAAACTCTGCCAGTATCATATGTCCGATATGGATCGGGTTGAAGGATCCGAAAAAGAGTCCGGTTTTTTTCTTTTCAGCCATCTTATTGAATGAATTCTTTTATGGCAGCCAGCGCTTCGGAAATGGCGGTGTCCAGGTCGTCGTTAACAATGATCTTGTCAAATTCACCGGCCTTGCTGATCTCGTGGCGGGCTTTATCCATGCGTTTTTTTATGTTCTCATCTTCGTCGGTGGAGCGCTGCCTCAGGCGATCTTCCAGGATCTCTACCGAAGGAGGCATCACGAATATGGCCAGTGCTTTCTCAGGAAACTGTTTCTTAATATTCACGCCACCATACACATCCACATCGAAGATAACATGCTTTCCTTCATCCCAGATCCGCTCTACCTCTGAAAGGAGTGTGCCATAATAATGGTCTTTATAAACCTCTTCCCATTCAAGGAAAGCATTTTCTGCTATCCTCTTTCTGAAGCCATCCAGGCCCAGGAAATAGTAATCCTTCCTGTCAACTTCACCTTTCCGCACCTCTCTGCTGCAGGCTGAGATGGAAAACTCCAGCTCTTTCAGACGCTCCAGCATGGCACGGACGATAGTAGTCTTACCGGCACCTGAAGGGGCAGAAAAAATGATCAGTTTTCCGTCCATCAGAGAATATTGAATAATTGCTCTTTTATTTTTTCCAGCTCATCCTTCATCAGCACTACGATCTTCTGAATGTCGGCATCATTGGCTTTGGATCCAAGGGTGTTGATCTCCCTTCCCATTTCCTGGGAGATGAAGCCAAGTTTTTTACCATTGGAACCTTGTTCAGCAAGTATTTCAGCAAAATACTGGCAATGTTTTTTCAATCTGACCTTCTCTTCTGTGATGTCGAATTTTTCTATATAATACACGATTTCCTGCTCAAAGCGGTTCATATCAACAGATCCTTTCGCAGCTGATTCATCCAGTTGCTTTTTCAGTCGTTCGCGGAGTATTTCAATGCGCTTTCCCTCCAGAGGTTGAACATCTTCCAGTAACTTTTCGATCAGAATAGTTCTTTCCAGTAGGTCCTTCTCCAGGGCAGCCCCTTCTTTCCGCCGGAAATCGTTCAGCCCCCTGATGGCATCGACAACGGCCTGCCTGACCGTTTTCCATTCCTCTACGGATAAGGCCTCCTGCTCAGCTTTTAAAACATCAGGCATACGGGCGAGGGTGTATATGACCTCACTAGTGAGGTCCTGGCCTAGCTCTTCAGCCAGCAGCTTCATTTCTGTAAAATACTGCTTGGCTAGGGCGCGATTAAACTGGTAGCTGCCCGACTCACCATTTCGGTCGATGTTGATGTTCAACTCAACCTTACCCCGTTCAAGTTCTGAATTTAGAAGCAAACGCAGTTCTCCCTCTTTTTCCCTGTAAAGGGGGGGGAGACGCAGGTTAGCGTCAAACTGTTTGCTGTTCAGAGATTTTACTTCAACAGTAATACTTTTTGCAGGGAGCTCAAGGGTGCTTCTGCCAAACCCGGTCATCGATCGTATCATTACCCTGGTATTTACAACAAAGATAGTCAGGAAAATGCTATCTCCAAAACGACAGCAGACCTATGCTGATCAGTGTTTCCGATTTTTTGATTAAATTGCGGTTAATACACCTTATATGCCTGATCAAAAAGCCTTCATCATTGCCACTTTGCTGGTTCTCGCATCATGCTTTTTTATGCAGCATTCCTTGTATTCTCAGGAGTTTATTTATAACAAATTCTCGGAAGAGGAAGGCCTGCCCAGCAATGATGTTTATGATGTGCATCTGGCATCCGATGGACTCATGTGGTTTGCCACGGACAATGGCGTAAGCAGGTTCGACGGAAATAGCTTCACTAATTATAATGTGTCCAACGGATTGCCAACAAATTCAGTCCTCAAGATTTATGAAGATCATGAGGGCCGGTTATGGTTCCTGGCATATAATGGGATGTTGAGTTATTATGAAAAGGGAGAATTGATCACCTACGAATACAATGATACACTTGTCAAGTATTTTCATGATAATTATTTTAATAAAATTTATATAGATTCTTGTTCAGGTATATTATTATCGCCCAGGCATGGCAGCTATGGATATATTTCCAGCGAGGGTCGCTTGAGTACCAGAGATGAACTGATCCCTACTCGTGTTGATTCCTGTTATCTTTCTGTTGAAGATAAAGGAGAAGAATACTTTCTGACAATCCTTAGAGAGATACCTGTACGTTGCGAACGGAATGGGCGATTGTCTTTTTTCGATAGCACTTATTACCTTAAAGTGAGATTTACACCTCGTGAGTTCCAAAGAAATTATATCGATCTGGGAAAAGATGAGTTTCTGGTAAGTTACAGAAGCTGTGTGTATTATATTAAAGATAAGTACATGCGGTGTATGAAGGAGTTTGAGGATGAAGTATTGTCGCTTTTCATTGATGACCAGCATAAATTATGGGTGAGTGTAAAGTATGATCAGGGTCTGTACATGTTTGAAGATCTTTCTTTTAATAAGGAAGGAACTCATTTCTTTGATGGCTATACCATTACAAGCGTCACCCAGGACAGGGAAGGTGATTACTGGCTGGGAACGGAAGGGTATGGTGTTTTTTTCCTGCCAAGCTTTGAGTTTAACCTCTATACCCTCCCATGGGATGACAGGAACCTCAATGTTATGGCACTGGAAGTTTCGGGTGACCGCCTGTGGTTTTCCAGCAGGGATAAACACATTTACGGAGGACGTTTAGCAAAGGGGGTCATCAGTGATATTCGGAAGATCGATATTCAGGAACCCTATGATTGGATCAAACATATTTGTATCGATTCTGAGGGGTACCTCTGGCTGTCATCGACACAATCTATTCGCTACGATCCGGCCGGATTCCCCAGACCACCTGATACAGTACTTAGCTCTACCTTCATTGAAAAAGGATTGGGCGACACCATGATAGTGGCGAGTAAAAGGCTGGGGATATTCCATGGTACAAAGTTGGTATATACCGCAGAGCCTGATTCTACCCGGAGATTGTATTCAGCATATCATGACAAAAACAATGATTTGTGGCTTGGGACACTTTATGGATTATACACCCTTGTAGACGATAATTTTCACTACCGGGGTGATATGTCGCCCTACCTGAAAGAAAGGATCAGTTGCATCGACAAATTGGGTGAAATGCTGGTGATTGGAACTTCAGCACATGGTTTATTGTTTTTACGCAAAGATACGGTGGCATACCATCTTCAAACCAACAACGGCTTGATTGGAAACTCGATAAAGTCTATTTTTATTCAAAATGATACGATCCTGTGGGTGGGAACGAAAAGTGGCCTTAACAAGATCAGCTTTGTACCTGATTACGACAATTATAATATTGAAAGTTATGGACAAGGCGATGGCTTGCCCTCCAGTGAGATCAACAGCATCAGTATGCATGATGGATATATCTGGCTGGCTACCGGAAGAGGCCTGGTTTCTTTTGACCCGGATGCCCTTAAACCTCATCTCGCACCTCCTCTTATCCGGGTAACGGGTATCCAGATCGGTGGAAGGGACACATGTCTTTTAGAAAGCTACACACTCTCAAGCGACCAGAATGATATCAGGATAAGCTTCAGCGGTGTCAGTTACCGTACGGAAGAAGGGCTCCGCTACCGATATATGCTATCTAACTATAATGACGAAATAATTCAAACAAAGAACGAATGGGCCAACTTCCCTAACCTTCCTCCCGGGGAATATTCTTTCTTCCTTAATGTTGGTAATATTCATGGGATATGGAATGAAGCGCCGGTGCAAATCGATTTTACGATCACAAAGCACTTTACGCAAACCGTTTGGTTTATACTCATGCTTATTCTGATTACCGCTGTTCCTGTAGTATTGATCACCATGTTCTTCCAGCGTCAGAAAAAAATTAAGGAAAATGCCAGAGTTGAGCTTATCAAACTGGAGCAGAAATTATTCCAGCTTCAGATGAACCCTCACTTTGTTTTCAATGCTCTTCTGGCTATTCAAGGCTATATGTATATGAATAAACCCCGCGAAGCGGGAAGGTATTTGACAAGTTTTGCCAAGTTGATCAGGCATACACTTTATGGCTCAAGTGAAGAATACATATCACTCGATAAGGAGCTTGAGGCACTTCAATATTATATGGAATTGCAACGATTGCGTTTTGATGAGCACTTCGAATTCATCATTGAACTGGATGATGATCTGATCGTCGAATCGCTCCTGATCCCGCCCCTGCTTCTACAACCATTCCTTGAGAATGCAATTGAGCATGGCTTGCAGCATCGAGAGAAGAATGGCCTGCTAAAATTGAAAATGATCATGGCAGAGGAGTGCCTTATTGTGGAGGTCGAGGATAATGGAATTGGCAGGGAAGAATCGGAGAAAATGCAACGAGGGAAAGGCAAACTGCATAAATCAATGGGCCTCGAGATCGTACGAAAAAGGGTCGACTCCCTGAACAAGATCATGCTGAATAAAATAAACATGGATATTGTCGATCTGTATGATGACGATGGCAAGAGCCGGGGCACCCTGGTTAAGCTTTGCATTCCCTATAAAAGCAGCTAGGTCTCACAGGAATCAAGCTTTTTAATGAATATTTGCGGAGATATCTGAAAATACGTATATTTACAACAAGCCTTTTTGCCGGAAGATAAAAGAGATGAAAGAAATAATTAAAACGATCGTTATTGATGATGAGGTGAAAGCCCGGGAAACCATTCTGAGCATGCTGAAAACCTATTGCCCGGAAGTTGAGGTGATTGGTACCGCAGGCAGCGTTAATGAGGGAGTAAAGGTGCTTGAAGAGATGAAGCCTGACCTGCTATTGCTTGATATAAAGATGGCAGATGGGACCGGTTTCGACCTCTTACGAAAACTGAAGGATATCAATTTCCTTGTGATCTTTATTACAGCTTTTGAAGAATTTGCCATCAGGGCCATTAAGTTCAGTGCCATTGATTATATCCTGAAGCCGCTTGATCCCGATGAATTAATGAACGCAGTACAAAAAGCCCTTGGGGTGATTCACAAGGATAGTATGTCGGTAAAACTGGATGCCCTGTACGAAAATCTTGATACCATCAGTACCAATGCCAAAAAGATCGTGCTGAAAACAACGGATAGCGTACATATTGTCAACCTGAAAGACATTGTGCGCTGTGAGTCAGAAAAGAATTATACTCATTTTTACACAACCGAGAATGAGAAGATTACCGTATCGAGAACACTCAAGGAGTTTAATGAACTTCTGACCGATTATAAATTTTACCGGGTCCATCAGTCACATCTGATCAACCTCGCCCATGTCAAACGCTATGAAAAACAGCATGGGGGATTCCTGATCATGGATGATGATTCTTCGGTTCCCGTTTCATTCAGGAAGAAAGAAGACCTGATGAAACTGTTCAAGAGCCTTTAAATGACCCCGCGAATGGCGGAGACAGACAATATACAGGTAAAACGGTCACTTTTTTATGATGACCCCTGGCAGTATTATAATGCCATGCTGGAAGATATTTCCGCCGCTAAGAAAAGTATCTGTATTGAAACCTATAAATATGGCGGGGGGAATATAGGTGAACGCTTCCGTGACGTTTTAACCAGGAAGGCAAAAGAAGGCGTGGAAATTAAGATCCTGATCGACTCCTGGGGGGGGCAGGTTTCTCATTCTTTCTTCAAGGACCTTGAAAGCCATGGGGGGGAGGTGCGCTTTTTTATGAAGATCAGGTTCTTCTGGGATTTCTTTACCAAGAATCACAGGAGAAATCACAGAAAGCTATTGCTCATCGATGACCATATTTCCTATATTGGGTCTTCCAACATTGCCGGACATTCCCTGAACTGGTGTGAATCTGTTCTCAGGATGGAGGATAGCGACCTGCACGCAAAATTTATGAAGATATTTTTTGATGATTTCAATAACTATAACCGCTATATTTTCAATAAACCCGGACTCACACGATTGATCCGAAGTGGCGACTATGAGATTATCAGGGATGTACCCTCCATCACCCGCCAGAATATCAAGAAGCATTATGAGAATATGATCAAAAATGCCAGGCAAAGGGTTGTGATTGAAACCCCGTATTTTTTACCCGGCTTTCTCCTTAGAAAGACTATGACTGATGCCGTGAAAAGGGGTGTGGATGTGACGGTGATCATTCCCAAGAACTCCGATGTGCATATGGTCGATATGGTGCGTGGGAGATACCTGGGGATGCTGCATAAAAGCGGTGTGAATTTCCGTATGTTTCTGCCCCATAACCTTCATTCAAAACTCCTCCTGATAGATGGAAAGACTTTTTCTCTCGGTTCTGCAAATTTCGACTACAGGAGCTTCAGATATCAGCATGAGATCATACTCGCCGGGAGCGACAAGGAAATTGTTGGTCAGCTCAAAACCCATATCTCAAACTGCCTGGCAAACAGCTCACCCTTCGATTATGATGAATGGCTGAAACGGCCCTTCATTCAACGATTTTTTGAGTGGATCTATCTCCCCTTCCGGCACCTGATGTAATTTCTCTGATTTATTCCAATTCTTCATTGTACATGCAGCAAATATCTATACATTTGCAAAAATACTAACCTTAATATTATTGAAGATGAATCAGGTAGATACACCTCAGATGAGTTCTGCAAAAGCCATTGAACTGGAAGACAAATATGGTGCTCATAATTACCACCCGCTGCCGGTGGTTTTATCCCGTGGTGAAGGGGTTTATGTTTGGGATGTAGAAGGAAAACAATATTTTGACTTTTTGTCGGCATATTCAGCCGTAAACCAGGGGCATTGCCATCCCAGGATCGTTGGTGCCATGACAGAACAGGCAAAAACACTCACCCTTACTTCAAGGGCTTTTTACAGTGATGCACTTGGCCTGTATGAAAAATATATCACGGAGTATTTCGGATATGATAAGGTGCTCCCGATGAACTCGGGTGCGGAAGGTGATGAGACTGCCCTGAAGCTTGCCAGGAAATGGGGCTACGACAAAAAGGGTATCCCGGAAAATGAAGCCAAGATCATCGTCTGTGAAGGGAACTTCCATGGCAGGACGATCACTGTGATCTCCATGTCGACCGACCCTGATGCACGTGGTGGATTCGGTCCTTATACCCCCGGATTCGTTACAGTACCCTATAATGACCTCGATGCTCTTGAAAATGCTTTGCAGGATTCGAACGTGGCTGCTTTCCTCGTAGAACCCATTCAGGGTGAAGCTGGTGTTTATGTGCCGGATAATGGCTACCTGACCCGCTCGTACGAGCTCTGTAAGAAACATAATGTTCTGTTTATTGCCGATGAGGTGCAAACAGGTATTGCCCGCACAGGTAAGCTCCTGGCATGCGACCATGAAAATGTCAGACCTGATATCCTGATCCTGGGGAAAGCACTTTCCGGTGGCGTTTATCCTGTTTCTGCCGTGCTGGCTGATGACGACATCATGATGTGTATTAAGCCCGGACAACATGGCTCTACCTTCGGTGGTAATCCAATTGCTGCCAAAGTGGCGATTGCTGCACTGGAAGTGGTGAAAGATGAAAAGCTGGCAGAAAATGCTGAGCGTCTGGGTGAGATCTTCAGGGAAGAAATGAAGAAGATCGATTCCGATATGATCACCCTCGTACGAGGTAAAGGTTTGCTGAATGCTATTATTATCGAACCCAAAGGTGGTAAGACAGCCTGGGATGTGTGCGTGAAGATGAAAGAAAATGGTTTACTGGCCAAACCAACACACGATCATATCATCCGCTTTGCCCCACCTCTTGTTATCAACGAAGAGCAATTGTTCGAAGCAATTGAGCTGATTAAGAAATCAATATTGTCATTCTAAGTTTTTATTACATAAAGAGACCTGGCAGGTCCCCGACCTGCCAGGTCTCTTTTTTTCGGGGCTGTAATAACAACGCCTATGAAAAATTATAGACGATCTTAAAATGCCTTTTCGTAGTTCTTTGTTACGGCATCCCAGTTCACTACATTCCAGAATGCATCAATGTATTCCGGCCTCCTGTTCTGATACTTCAGGTAATAAGCATGTTCCCATACATCCAGTCCGAGAATAGGTGTGTTTCCACATCCGATCCCCTTCATGATTGGGTTGTCCTGATTGGCTGTTGAGCATACTTCTACTTTTCCTGATTCATCGGCACATAACCAGGCCCAGCCGCTGCCGAAACGTGTGGCTGCTGCATTATTGAACGTTTCCTTGAACTTCTCGTAGGAGCCAAAAGCTGCATTGATGGCATCTGCCAGTGCACCAGAAGGATTCCCTCCACCTGTGCCGCTCATCACATTCCAGAAAAGGTCGTGGTTGAAATATCCGCCACCATTGTTCCTGACTGCTACAGGTTGATTTTCGATATCCTTGAAAATATCAATAATGTTCATATCTGCGAGTGGGGTTCCGTCAATGGCAGCCGTGAACTTGTCAAAATATGCTCTGTGGTGTTTTGTATAGTGGATCTCCATTGTCCTGGCATCGATATATGGCTCCAGGGCATTGAAATCGTATGGTAAGTCGTTGAATTTAAAATTGCTCATTTCAGTAATTATTTGATTAATTATTTAGAACTAATACAAATAACAATATAATACTGAAAAGGTTCAAAGGAAAGAGACCTGGCAGGTCCCGGACCTGCCAGGTCTCTTTCCTTTAGAAATTCACTGCCAATCTTAGGTTGATCAAACGTGGTGTCAGATAATTGGGAACGGCATATTCACGTCCATTTTTATCTTTTACCCAGATATATGAGATGGTATTGGCGATCTGGAAGAGGTTAAAGATCTCCAGACTGATCCATGCAGATTTAATATACTTGAGTGGATTTTTAGGACCAAAACTGCTGTATCCGCCAATGAGTTGTTTGGAAAAACCAATGTCTACCCTACGGTATGATGGGGTTCGGTATATATGCTCATACTTGGGCGAGTTGGGTGCTCCGAAGGGCAAGCCGGTGCCGAAAAGGAGCTTGATATGCATCTTCCAGGTCGGGTTTCTCGGTATATAATCCTGGAAGAATATAGCAAAGTGAAAACGTTGATCGGTAGGTCGTGGAATATATCCCGGAAAAATCTGCGTGCTATCGGTAGCGACCTGGTCCGGGGTGTATCCGGGAATGATCTCCTGGCCGGCTTCATTATAATATTCCCAGTAATTGTCGTCCTTGATATCTTCCATCGTTTTTAGCAGAGATACACTTGCCCATGACTCTATTCCCTTGATAAACTCACCGTTCACCTTGAAATCGATCCCGTAGGCAAAGCCTTTCGAAAGATTGTCACCATAATACCTGATCCTGACATTGTCGACTGTATAGGGAACCAGGTCTTCAAGAATTTTGTAATATGCTTCGGTCACGAACTTGAAAGGCCTGTTCCATGCCTTGAAATCCCAGTCCATGGATGCCACGAAGTGTATCGACTTTTGTGCCCTGACATCCGGGTTGATCCTGCCATGCAGGTCCCTCAGTTCCCTGTAGAATGGGGGCTGCTGGTAATACCCGGCGGAGAATCTGAATAAGATATCTTTCTTCCACATGGGCTTGACTGAAAGGGTAGCCCTTGGACTGAATATAAATTGCTTGTTGATATCCCAGTAGCTGGCACGGACCCCTGCTATCAGGTATGCATTGGCCGTTCCGATATGGAAGTTCCAGCTGTTTTGTATGAATGCGGAAAGGCGGTTTGAACTAAAGGATGTATCGGTCCTGTATGCAGAAAATAGTTCCAGTTGCGGATTATATATCGGAGCCGGATCACCCACTGTAAAGGGTGGTTCAGGTATGGTATAACCAGCCGAGTCGACGAGCTCCCACTCGTTTAACTTATCGTTTATGATCTCATGCTGATAGCGAACACCCCATTGCAGGTAGTGCTTGCTCATGTCCAAATATCCTTTATGCTCAACGTTAAATACACTTGCTTTGAGGTAGTTCCTGGCGTGATCGAGGAAAGCACCAACACCCTGTGCTTCGACTACTTCACCAAACTGCTCATCATCGAGCTGATTCTCCAGGCGGCCGATATAATATTCACCAAGGATATCAAATGTCTCACTTTCATGTGTCTGAAAGCCGGAGGTGATAAACTGAAGGCGTAAATTGTCCTCTGGAAAATAATCCAGGCTCAGGGCTCCCATGTAATTCTCGAAGCGATCAAGTTCCTGTCCCTCAAAATATATGCTGAGCCTGTAGGCTTCCTGTATGGTTCCAAACTCCGTTTGCCGGCTCGAAGGTTTTACGTTGTATGAATTGCGGGCATAATTCCCAAGAAAAGAAAGCTCTACCTTGGGTGAGATACGGTATGCGAATAATGCCTGCACATCTGCGAACTTGGGTTTGTAATCGCCTTCGGTTTCCAGTGATTTCAGGATATATGAATTCGACTTATACCTGAATCCTGTCAGGTAGGTGAACTTATGATTTTTGGATCTTCCCTCTACATGAGCTTCAGCACCCAGCAAACTGGCCTGGAATGAACCGCCGAAAGTAGTGGGCTTTTTATATTGTATGTCGAGGACGGATGACATCTTATCACCGTATTTCGATTCGAAGCCACCGGCCGAAAACATGATGGAGCTAACGAGTACCGGGTTCACAAAACTTAAACCTTCCTGTTGTCCTGATCTGATCAGAAAAGGACGATAGATCTCTATACCGTTCACATATACCAGGTTTTCATCGAAGTTACCGCCCCTGACAGAATATTGGGAACTCAGCTCATTATTGGATGATACCCCCGGCAGGGTTTTCAGGATAGCTTCCACGCCACTACCCAGGGTAGGTATTTCGGATGCGATCTTGGGGTCGAGGCGCTGCAGGTTGGTATGCCTGATCTGCTTATCCACGATCTCGATATCGGGAAGCTGTTCAGCAGATATTATCATGACCACCTGGAGTTCCTTCCGCTGTCCTTCATCCAGGATTACCAGGAACATCTGTCTCTCATAGCCAATGTATGAAACTAGGAGGGTGAGTTCTGTGGCAGCGGGAACAGACAGTTCAAACCTGCCCCGGCTATCAGTGGCCACACCGCCGGAATAGCCTGAAACAGCAAGGTTGGCATATTCAATGGCATTGCCCCCTTCATCCTTCACTGTACCGAAAATGATCGCCTTCTCCTGTGCAAACACAGTAAACGCCATCATCGATAGCAAAACAAACAGTGATATTTTGTAGGCTAGCTTCATGGAAGTTCTTCTTCAGGGGGATGGAAATCCACGGGTTTGCGCTTAAAATCGCCATCCCGCCAGGATTTAATGAACTTGGCCCAGGCAAAAGGGTTGAGGATGCTTATGGGTTGTGTTTGTCCGTTATAATACAGCTTTTCGACCTGTTGATGCATCAGGTACTTGAAGTTGACACTACCACTGGCAGGCAGGTTCTGCGCCTTGATCCACAGTTGTTCGGAACTGAGGTTTTTGCGGGCCACCTCCAGGTCGTCATCAGGGATCTCGAGGGTGAGAAATGCCTCCTTGAATTCGGCTTTGGTAGGCCAGGGATAAATAATGGTTTCAGTCAGCCATATGGTGTCGGTCGACATGACCTGTATAAGTGAATAGCGGTTGTTGGTGACGGAATCAGGGATGATGAAGTGGACAGTTTTAAAGCCAATGGCTGAAAATTGTACCGTATCTTTTTTCTTGGCAACAAAAGAAAAGTATCCGCTAAAATCACTTACCGTTCCCCGCATGGAGTTGATTACTATGATGTGCGCCAAAGAAATGGCCTGAAGGCTGTCCGTGGTCAGGATCACCCCCGAGAACTGGATCAACTCATCGCTTTGGGGTTCTTCAAATACCTGTGCTTTCAAACTACAGGTAAATGAGAATGAAATCAATAGTATAAATAAAGTGGTGAGAACCTTCATCTGTTGCAAAAATAACCTAATTCGGCATCATTGAAAAAATTAACGCAGGCATGTAATTAATATTTTAGCAAAAAAAAATGCTGCCATGAAAACATGACAGCATCGGAATATCTTTTGTGGGCTTTTTAGCCTGTATAATGACCTTTTTCTTTGGCTTCTTTGAGGGCTGCGGAAATACCTTTTTTGTTGATGGTACGAATGCCAGCAGTAGATACCTTAATGGTCACCCATCTGTCTTCCTCCGGAATGTAAAAACGCTTGGTTTGGAGGTTTGGATAGAATTTTCTTCTGGTTTTTATGTGTGAATGGGATACGTTGTTCCCTGAGATCACTTTCTTTCCTGTTATTTCACAAATTCTTGACATCTTCTTATTTTTTCAAAATTATCGCTCGAAAAACGGAGTGCAAAGAACGGAATATTTTTTCAATAATTCAAACGAAATGAAAAAAAAAGCTGTTGAGCCAACCTATTCCCCTTAAATATTGTCTACTTTTATATATTAAACAATTTCTTGCTGATCATGAGAATAAAAACTGATCTTCACAGAGAGAAAATGTGGCTGGCCAGCCATCGCCCATCTAACAAGCTCGTATTCATACTTTTAGGAATTGTTTCCACTATCTGGTTTATTGTCAGGGTGGTGCCCAAGCCAAGCAGGGCTACCTACCCCTGCATGCAGGCAGCTGCACCATTTGCAGCCAGCTTCATTACCTACCTGGCCGGAATGAGCATTTCAGTGATGGCAATCAGGAAACTCAAATCTACGGGAAGGAATTATTTGGGGGCAACTTTTGCAGTAGCCGGCTTACTTATCGGCTTCTTTCTGCTGCTGGGTGGAGATAATGCCGTTAGCAGGGCAGGAGTGAGCGGAATAAGTGCTGGAGACTCACCCAATACACCTGTAGGCATCGCCCGCGGGATACATCCCGGCAGGGTGGTATGGGTATGGGATGACAATGCTACAGATGAAAGTTGCACCAATGAGCCCGGCGATTACTGGTTCCAGGATGACAATGTGGATGCCGAGGTTATAAAAAATATGCTGTCACAGTCGATTCGGAGTTTAAGCGAAGAAGACACGGATAGCCTGGCATGGGATGCGCTCTTCAGGCATTATAATGAGACCCATGGAAATGGCAATGTAGGATACCAGCCCGGACAAAAGATCGCCATCAAAGTGAACCTGACCACAGGAGGGTGGGGCAATGTCGACATGGCAACCTATGAAAAAATTCTGAACCTGGAAATGATGGATGGTACCCCGCAACTGATCGTAGCCATGCTCGAACAGCTTATCGATATTTTTGGGGTGGCACAGGAGGATATCAGCATAGGTGACCCCATCAGGAACTTCTATAACCAATACTGGGACAGGTGCCAGCCATTGTACCCGAATGTTAAATACCTCGATAAACACGGATACCTTGGTCGTACACTGGTAGTCAATTCTGAAACAGCCATTATACATTATGGCGACGGAACCATTACTGATTCATTGCCTACGGCTTATGAGGAAGCCGATTACATGATCAATATGGGCTGCTTGAAGCAACATGACCTGGCCGGCGGAACCTTCTGCGCCAAGAACCATTACGGCTCTATCGGGAGGGACTGGGCCATGCATCTGCATTATGCGCTACCCAGCCCGACCTCCAATGGATTCGAAAACCTGGGCTATGGAAAGTTCAGGAACCTTGTAGATTTGATGGAACATGAGCACCTGGGCGAAAAAACAGTGCTTTTCCTTGTCGATGGTATCTGGGGAGGTGAATTGCCGGTTTCGGAACCGGTTAAGTGGCAAATAAATCCTTTCAACGACGACTGGCCTAACTCTATCTTTGTATCGCAGGATCATGTGGCCATTGAATCTGTGGGAATGGATTTCGTTCGGGCACAGTTCGATGAGTATGCTGACATGCTCGGTGCCGATGACTACCTGCATCAGGCTGCAGATTCAGCGAATTGGGCTACAGGAATTATTTATGATCCTGAGGATGATGGTGTGATCATTCCCAGCATGGGAGTGCATGAGCACTGGAATAATGATATCGACAAGCAATACACACGTGACCTGGGAATTGGTGATGGAATAGAGCTTATCAAGTATCTTATCACAGATATACCTGAAGGGAATAAAACAGCAATGACTGTCATGAATGCTTATCCGAACCCATTTGTTTCGAACGTATATTTCGAATATTCCCTGGAAACAGCATCTGAAGTGAGTCTTGAGATTTATGGTATGGATGGACGACAGCTGAAAGCGATGCATAAAGAGCATATGAATGCAGGCACTTTCCGCTTACAATGGAATGCTGCAGAGCTGCCTGATGGCTTTTACATATATCAATTCCATGTAATGGATGGCAAGGGTAAGGAAACGATACAGGGAAAGGTGGTGAAGGCCGGAAATTAATGTCCTTTTAATATCATTAGCCGGAGCTGGTTCATGGCAGTGAGTGCGGCAACTCTTATGATGCGTTGCCTGTCATTGCCGAAAATGTATTTTTTAGTGAATACTGAAGTGGGCCCTGCGATGGCGATCCAGACGGTGCCAACAGGTTTTTCATCCGTGCCTCCATCGGGTCCTGCAATGCCTGATATCGCAATTGAGTAGTCTGTGTTGAACTTATCTTTTATCCCTCTGGCCATCTCAGTCACACATTGCTCACTCACCGCTCCATACGCGATCAGGGTCTCTTCCTTTACACCGAGGATAGTTGTTTTGACCTGGTTTGAATAAGCTACTACGCTGCCATTAAAATATGCAGAGCTTCCCGGAATGCTGGTAATAAGATGGGCGATATAACCACCTGTACAGCTTTCGGCGGTAGACAGGCTTTGCCCTCTTTCTTTCAATAAGTTTCCAAGCACCTCTTCCAGGTTAACCTCGCCGTAGCCGAAGATCAGCTCGGGGATGAGGCCCGCCAGCTTTTCTATCTGCTGATCCATTTCAAGATTGAGTTTCCCGGCATTCTGTGCTGATCCGCTCAGCCTTAGCCTGACCATCCCCGGCTGGGGCAGGTATGCCAGCTTCATATGTTCCGGGAGCCCGTCTTCCCACTCGCTGATCATCTCTGCAAGCCAGGATTCTCCGACGCCCTGGGTATTCACTTTTTTATGAAGGATGAACAATCCGCTGAGTCGGCCTGCCAGCTTTGGCAAAATCTCTCTGCTCATCATGGATTTCATCTCATAGGGAACGCCTGGCATGGATACATAGATATTGCCCTCTTTCTCGAACCACATGCCGGGTGCCGTTCCCTTATCATTTACGATGGGGGTGCAATTTTCGGGGACTTCGGCCTGCTGTCTGTTAATGTTAGTGATGGGTAGACCGCGATTACCAAAGAGTTTTACAATATTCTCGAATGCCTCCTCATTGAAGACAAGCCCGCTATCGAAATAATCACAGAGTGTTTTTTTTGTGATATCATCACGGGTGGGGCCCAGGCCTCCGGTGAGCAGGATCACCTCGGCCCTGTTGGAAGCTTCATCCAGTGCCCGGAGGATCTCCTCCCCGGTATCGGCTATGGTAGTGATGCGTATAACCTCGATGCCGGCCAGATTCAGCTGTTCGGCGATCCAGGAAGCATTGGTGTTTACCACCTGCCCGATCAGAAGCTCATCGCCTATGCTGATGATCTCCGTTGTCATCTCTTAATTTATCATTGAAGAAAACCCCAGTTCCTTGGGAATGATGGTCATCACGGGAATCTTCGAATGAGATAAAATGTGTTGTGCCGACGAACCAAGGAAAAGGTCGAAAAGCCCCGCTTCACGCTGGGTCATGATCATGATGAGGTCAACATCTTTTTCTTTCTCGGCATAATCCAGAATCAGTGGGGACAGGGTCTTGGAACTGCCATGTTTTTCAATGATTTCCCCACTGCAACTTACTCCGGATTTCTTTATGAATACAGTGACCTGGTCCATCTGCTGCTTTAGCTTTTTCAATACTTCCTTGCTTCCTGTCGACCAGTAAACAGAAACCACTTTGATAGTGGAGCCGAACATCTTTGCCGCTTCAATAGCATGGCCTACCTTCTGTCTGGTCTCCTGTGTAAGGTCGAGAGGCAGCAATATGCTTCTGCAACCATCCTGTGAATGGTTGTTTTTTATAGTGATCACAGGGCATTCAGCCTTTTTTACAACCCGTAAAGCATTGGTGCCGATCTGATTGCTGTCACTGCCTATATTCTCACTATTAAAGCCCTGGACAATGAACTTGGAGTGAAGAAGATGTGCTCCCTTGAGGATCTTGTCATGAGGTTTACCGTGGGAGACCACTGCATTTACATGGGTGCCAGATTTTTTGGAAGCATCCGATGCGATCTGCTGCATCTTATCCCTGATCTGGTCTTCGAACTCTTTTTTCATTGTCTTGGATCGTTCACCTCCAAAAGCTGAAAAAAGATTCTGATTATCCCTGATCGCATGGAAGAGGGTAATCTCAAGACCGGTCATTTTAGCCAGGTTAAATGATTCTTCCAGTGCTGCCAGAGAGCGCTCCTGAAAGTCGGTTGGAACCAGTATGGTATTGTAGATGTTCTTCATATCGCTTTTATTAACGGCGCAAAGTTATTAAATTTGTACGATGAAGCGGCTTAAAGAATCCGAATTGATACTCAACCCCGATGGTAGCCTGTACCATATTAACCTTCGGCCTGAGCATCTTGCCAGGAAGATAATCCTGGTGGGTGACCCGAAACGGGTACCCATGATCTCTGCATTTTTCGATAAGATCGAATGCGAATTCGAGAACCGCGAGATAGTGACCCACACAGGATCCCTGAACAAAACCAGGATAACAGTTATGTCGACGGGTATGGGGCCCGATAACATAGATATCGTGATGAATGAACTCGATGCACTGGTAAATGTCGATCTCATTACACGTACCGTTAAGGAGAAGCATACCTCTCTCGATATTATCCGCCTGGGAACCTCAGGTGCTGTTCAGGCTGATATCCCTGTCGATGCTTTTGCCATGGCAAAGTATGGCCTGGGGATCGACGGGCTCCTTCATTTTTACAAGAATAAGGAGATCAGTGATAAGCTGATGGCTGAAGCTTTTATTCGACAAACTGACTGGCCTCAGGAGCTGGCAGAACCGTATATCGTCAAAGGCTCCGACGTGCTGGAAAAACTCATGGGAGAAGGCTTTATTAAGGGGATCACCATCACGGCTCCGGGCTTTTATGGCCCACAAGGCAGGGAGATCCGGCTGCCGGCAGCATACCCCAATCTGAATGATCGCATCTCTGCCTTTCGTTATAAGGATGAGCGCATCATTAATTTCGAGATGGAGACGTCGGCATTATACTCGCTGGGGAAACTGCTCGGTCATAACACCCTTACCGTATGCACCATCCTGGCAAACAGGGTAAATGAAACCTACACCCGGAAACCCAAAGAAAGTATTGTCAAATTGATCAAAATAGTGCTCAACCGACTGAGCGGGGCAGAACTTTAGGGTTTGCTGCCTGTAAGAAGGTCATCGGTGTTTTCAGGAATATAGTTTTTTATAATGTTGCTGACCATCTTCACATATTCCTCCCCTTTGGTCGAATAAGCTGAAAGCCCTTGTGCCAGTGCAATCGGATCAATGGCTTTATTCTCATTCTTGAGCTTCAGCCTGGTATCACGTAAACCACGATAGGCATGTCCGGTATTTAATATCCAGAGGTAATCCTCAATACCTGCCATCTCGCTCCTGTATGTTTTAACATAAAAGTCGGCACTGTCATTACCGGCCGGTTTCACACCACAGCCATCGGTATAGCAATGTACTCCGAAATAGTTGTTTCCATTTTTGGCGAAGCCCGAATTGCCCCAGCCTGATTCTATGATTGCCTGTGCCATCACAAGTTTCACGGGAATGATGTCGAGACGCTTAAGTAAGGCAGCAATGGATAATGATATATCTTCTTTGGTGTATTCCGCCTTGGCAGAAATTGGGTCCAGGCGATACCTGGCGAGTAGCCTTTTCAGCATGATTTGTTGCGTATCACTCAGCTTTTCGAACTTCACTAACGTATCCTGCAGATCGAGAACCTGGTTTCTCAAGGTCAGGATCTGGTTGTTAGCGGTATGGATCTCCGGCAGGAAGCGGGCCAGGAAGGCTTTATGAGATTCCGGGATGTCTTTGATGGTGGAGATGTCATGGGGTGCAACAGCAAGCGGCGGAATGATCTCATGGCGCTCGCTGGTCGTTCCACAAAACTGGAGGGAAAGGATCATAATGAACAAAAACACTTGTTCAAATGTACGTTGATAACGTATTTTGTTTTTTTTCAAAATGCGCTGATTTAGTGTTAATTTTGAATACAATAATAGGTATAAATATCAATGTACAGGGTACTAATTGCTGAACAGGACCATGGGTGAAAAGGATAAACATAGTGAACTTAAAGCACTTATCAGCTTACTTGATGAGCCCGACGGGGAAGTTTATGAGCAGATCAAGAACAAGATCCATGCTCATGGAATAGAGTCTATACCTGTGCTGGAATCGGCCTGGGAAGCTTCTTTCGACCCGATTTTGCAGGAGCGGATCGAAGATATTATTCACATGATCCAGCTTGATGACCTTTATGCCGAGCTCAGCAGCTGGGCGCAG
>QMPN01000021.1 GCA_003648575.1 Bacteroidota bacterium | reverse complement strand
TTTGTACTCAGAAAACGAACTGAACATTGCTCCTCTGGCATTGTTTAATAAGCAAAATGAATAATTTATAATTTAGATTTATGAAAAAATCAATGAAGAGAATTTTATTGCCTGTGGTACTATTTGCCATGGCGGGAATCATCCTTTCAGCATGCAGTAAATATCCAACCTATACTGTAAATACTGAGGATCTGGATATGGTATGGACCGAGTATGATCAATCTGTAAACTTTGCAGAATTCAAAACATACTATGTTCCTGACACACTTCTGCTTGACAGTACAATGTCTGCTGAGGACAAGGCTTATATCCAGGAATATTATGAGAATATCCTGGAGGAGATCAATTCCAATCTGTCTGCCCTGAATTATACGAGGGTTGACTCATCGGCAAATCCGGATATGGGCTTGGTCATTTCAATTATTACTCAAACAAACTATGTGTACTCATATAGTTACTGGTGGTATTATCCTCCTTATTGGGGATATCCGGGTTATGGCTATTCATATCCATGGGCTACCTATATGGGTTCCTATGAAGAAGGTGCATTAATCTTTGATCTGGCTGATCTGAGAAATATTGATCATCAAAACAAAAACATCAACGGTATATGGTCTGCCCTCTGTGGAGGTATCCTCACCAACAGCGCCAGCACTCAAATCTCCAAACGTTTATTAAATGGAATTGATCAGGCCTTTGTCCAATCACCTTACTTAGGCACAGAGTAGTAATCATATCGTTATAATCAGAAAAAAATAATATCATGAAAAAATATTTTCTAATCAGTATAATCGCTCTCTGTGCAGTATTTTTTGCGAATCCGGTAAGTGCACAGATGGACACACATTGGGAAGTTCAATGGAATATTTCTGTCCCAACCGGTGAATTTGAAGATTTTATTAATGAATCAAGCGTTCGCGGGATTGAATTTGGCGGTACGTATCATTTTGAAACCGGCGTAACTCTTGGTGGTGCTTTTGGCTATGCGGCCTTCTTTAAAAAGACTGGCAGGATGACAATTGATTATCAGAATAATACAGTTACAGCAGTTCATTTCAGGGACATGTTCAGCTATTTTATTATGGCTCAAGGGGGTTATGCATATCAGACAGATTTCCCGGTATCACCATATGCCCGCCTGGGTATTGGTGCTTATTACACCGAAATGCTCACCCAGGTTGGCTTGCTTTACTGGCGTGATGAAAACTGGAATTTTGGTCTCCGTCCGGAGGTTGGAGCACTGATTGAGATCCCTAATTCAGGGGTAGGCTTCGTTGTAAATGCGAAATACAATACACTGTTTAATTATTCAGATAACTACGACAACCTGAGCTATTGGGCATTTGGTGTTGGGTTTATCTTTGGATTCTAAGTTATAATACCATTCATAAAAGGTCATTTCATCCGTAAGGAGAAATGACCTTTTTAATATATCAATTATGAGAAAATATTTAGTTGGATCCGGTGTAGTCTTATTGATTACACTTATGGTAGCATGCACAGCCGGAAAAACATCGGTAACGGGCTCCTGGACCAGGCTTGATCATGAGCCGGAGCAGTTTAAGAAAATAGTTATTCTGGGTATAGCCCAAAATTCTCAAAACCGCCGCATTTTTGAAGATCAGGTGGAAACCAGGCTGGCAGCAAAGGGCTATCCGGTCATTGCCGCCCTTGATCTTTTGCCACCAAATGCAGCTATAGGGACCATCACAAAAGAAATTGTTGGCAGTATATTTGAATCCGCTAATATCGATGCAGTTTTCACCATGAGTATGCGCCACCAGGAAGATACGCGGCACTATGTTCCCGCACGTGGAACATATTATACACCCTATTATTCAACCATGGGGTTCTATGATTACTACGGCGGGTTTAGTAATTACTACTATACTCCCGGCTATTATACAGGATCATTCCAGGTTTTCCTCGAAGCGAACTTTTTCAACTTGGAAACAGGAGAATTATTATGGTCGGCACAGACAAAAACCCAGGATGTGCATGATATCAATAAAATGGCTATACAATTTGCCGACGCCATCGTAGAAGACTTTATCCGGCAAAATGTAGTGCCTGCCCCCCCTGAAGCAAGCAAAAAAAAATAAGCTTAGTCGCCTAAGGTGGCAACCATCACCGCTTTGATGGTGTGCAGCCTGTTTTCAGCTTCATCAAATACGATGGAAGCCTCTGATTCGAATACATCGTCAGTTACCTCCATGGCTTCTACACCAAATTTTTTGCGGATATCTTCTCCCACCTGGGTTTCACAGTTGTGGAATGAAGGAAGGCAGTGGAGGAACTTAGTATTCGGATTGCCTGTCTTTTTCATCAGGGAAGCATTGATCTGGTATGGCATCATCATCTTAATCCTGCGCTCATACTCTGAATCAGGCTCTCCCATCGATACCCATACATCGGTATAAAGGAAGTCGACACCCTTAACCGCCTGATCTATATCTTCGGTGATCATGATCTTTGCGCCTGTTTCTTTGGCGATCTCTTCACATTGTTTTACCAGTTCTTCGGTTGGATGGAATTCCTTAGGAGCAGCAGCCCTGAAGTCCATTCCCATCTTGGCAGCGCCAACCATCAGGGAGTTCCCCATATTGTTGCGTGCATCTCCAACATAACAGAACGACACCTGGTGCAGCGGTTTATTGCTGTGTTCCATCATGGTGAGGAAGTCTGCCAGGATCTGTGTCGGATGGTATTCATTGGTAAGGCCGTTCCATACGGGTACGCCGGCATAAGCACCTAACTCTTCTACGATGTCCTGACCGAACCCACGGTATTCAATTCCGTCATACATACGACCAAGCACCCTCGCCGTATCTTTCATGCTCTCTTTTTTCCCGATCTGGGTACCTGTAGGTCCGAGATAAGAAACCAGGGCGCCCTGGTCAAAGGCAGCCACTTCAAAGGCACAACGAGTGCGGGTTGAAGCTTTTTCAAATATCAGGGCGATATTCTTGCCTTTCAGCTTTTGTTGCTCTGTTCCTGAATATTTGGCCTTTTTAAGGTCCATGGAAAGGTCGAGAAGAAACTTGATCTCCTTCGGACTGAAGTCTAAAAGCTTCAAAAAATTCCTGTTTCTGAGATTGAATGCCATCAGTGTAAGTCTTTATAAATATGATTATTAAATAAATGCTATTTCATTAAGCGATTGCAAAATTATAAAATTTTACACTCAAAAGTGAAAACTTATAACTAACTCAACACCCACCGCGTCCGCTGTAGCGAAGCGAAGGAGGAACACTCAACACTCAAAACTTATTATATTTGTATCTATGCTCATCATCGACGACATCATGGTATCTGATGACCTGTACCTGGTCAAGTTCCTTTGCCTGCTGGAGAAATGCCTTGGCGCCTGCTGTGTGGAAGGGGATGCAGGAGCGCCCCTTGAAGAGGAAGAGATCTCAGACATGGAGGATTATATTGAAGAGATCATGAAATATATGATCCCGGAGGGAATAGAAGCCGTGAAACAATGCGGGGTATTTGATTATGATATGGATGGGACCTTTGTCACACCACTGATCCGTGGAGGTGATTGCGCATTTATCAACTTCACCAAAGGCATTGCCTGGTGCGCAATAGAAAAGGCTCATGAAGAAGGCGATATCCCGTTCAGGAAGCCGATTTCGTGCCACCTATACCCTGTAAGGATCACAAAAGTGGGAGAAACCGAAGCGGTGAATTATCATAAGTGGCAGGTATGTAACCCTGCCCTGGAGAAAGGCATACGGGAAGATGTTCCGATGTATGTATTCCTGAAAGATGCCCTGATTAGAAGGTATGGGGAACGGTGGTACAGCAAGCTGGTTGACGAGATCGGAAAAATAGAGAATTAAGCATTTACCTTATTGTATTATTATGGCTGAAATGATCTTCGACATGGAGCAGGCTAAAGGGATGGACCCGGGTGAACTGCTCAAGGCGCTGAAATCTGATCCCAAATCAGGATTAAGTGAAAAGCAAGTTGAGGAGAGAAGGCAAACCTTCGGATACAATGAAATTGTGGAGAAGAAGGAAAGCCTGCTGATCAGGTTCCTGAAGAACTTCTGGGGACCCATTCCATGGATGATCGAAGCTGCTGTCATACTCAGCATCATTGATAAAGACTGGAAAGATGTGATTATCATTGGTTCTTTGCTGCTCCTCAATGGCCTGATCGAGTTTGTGCAGGGCTATAAAGCCGATAATGCGATGGCCATGCTTAAGAAAAACCTGGCAAGCAAGTCCAGGGTGCTGCGCAACGGAAAGTGGCTGGAAATGGATGCCAGGGAATTGCTTCCCGGTGATATTATTCGCATACGCCTTGGTGATATTATCCCCGCCGATGTGAAACTGCTTGATGGAGATTACTTGATACTGGATGAATCGGCCCTGACAGGTGAATCACTGCCGGTGGAAAAGCAGGCAGGAGATATTGCGTACTCGGGTGCTGTGGCTAAACAGGGTGAAATGAATGCTGTAGTATATGGTACTGCTGTGAATACATTTTTTGGTAAGACCGCCAAGCTTGTAGCTGAAGCAAAGACCAAGAGCCATTTCCAGAAAGCAGTGATCCGGATAGGTGATTACCTTATCATTTTGAACTTCATCCTGGTGCTGATCGTGATCCTGACAGGTTTGTTCCGCCAGGAAAGGCTGATCGACCTGGTGCAGTTTGCCCTGGTACTGACCGTGGCATCAATCCCGGCAGCATTGCCGGCAGTACTCAGCGTGACCATGGCAGTGGGTGCACTGAAATTATCGAGAAAGAAAGCCATCATCAGCAAACTGGTTGCTGTAGAGGAAATGGCCGGAATGGATATTCTCTGTTCCGACAAAACAGGTACCATCACACAGAACAAGCTTGGCGTAAAAGGCCTGTTTCCCCTGGCGGGATTCAGCGAGGAAGATATATTGTTGTATGGATCCCTTTCTTCCAAAGCTGAAAATAATGATGCACTTGACAATGCAGTGCTTGAAATGGCGGAGAAGAATACCAACCTCTGGCCAAAAGTGGGTGGATACAGTGTGAAAGACTTTAAGCCTTTTGATCCCATTTCTAAGCGGACCGAGTCGCTGATCGGGGGTGGGGGCAAAGACTTTAAGGTGAGCAAAGGGGCACCGCAGATGATACTTGAACTTGTGAACAACAACGCCGAAGTCAAAGAGGAGGTAGAAAAGATCGTTGATGAAGCAGGGACTCATGGATACCGAACGCTGGGTGTTTCCCGTACCAATGAAGCGGGGGAATGGGAATATGTCGGATTGCTGGCATTGAATGATCCGCCCCGGGAAGATTCGGCGGAAACCATACGGCAGGCGCAGGAGATGGGCGTGAAGGTGGAAATGGTTACCGGCGACCATACTGCAATAGCCATAGAGATTGCCCAGCAGGTGAACATAGGGAAGCATATTGTCCCTGCCAATGAATTCGTGGACCTTCCCGACAGGAAGGCCAGGAAACTAATAGAAGAAGCCGATGGATTCAGCCAGGTGTTTCCTGAACATAAATATGAAATTGTACAACTATTACAGGAGGGCGACCATATTGTCGGGATGACCGGTGATGGGGTAAACGATGCTCCTGCACTTAAAAAAGCCGACGCTGGGATCGCTGTGGATGGCGCTACAGATGCAGCCAAATCAGCAGCCGACATTGTGCTCACCAAACCCGGCTTATCCGTTATTGTTGATGCCATCAAAGAAAGCCGCAGGATTTTTCAGCGCATGCAGAGTTATGCCATCTACAGGATATCAGAAACCATCGATGTGCTCTTCTTTACAGTGCTGGCCATACTTTTCTTCAAGGAGTATCCGGTCACCGCCGTGATGATCGTACTTCTGGCCGTATTCAACGACTTTCCCATCATGACCATTGCTTATGACAGAGTACGATACAGCATGAAACCTGAAAAGTGGAACATGCGGAAGGTGATTAGCATCGCTTCGGTGCTGGGCTTTACCAATGTGTTCTTTACCTTCGGGATGTTCTACCTGGGAAAGCATTATTTTAAAATGGAATTTGTGGAGGTGCAAACACTTGTCTTTGCCGAGTTGGCCATTGCCGGTAATCTGACCATATTCCTCTCACGAACTTCAGGCCCACTCTGGAGCATCAGGCCGGGCAACGGGCTGGTGATGTCGACCCTGATCTCCAAGATCATCGTTTCCCTGATATGCGCCTTTGGATGGATCATCGCACCCATAGGATGGTATATCTTATTTGTATGGGGATATGCCATGGTACAGATGCTCATCACCGACAGGGTGAAGATTATGGCGTACCGGGTATTTGATCATGGGAGCTTGAGGCATGGAGCTTGAGGCCGCGATATTCGTGTGTGATCTTGTTTGATATGATTCTCATTTGATTTTAGAATTACCTTATTTTTGTCGATAAATAGATATCCCACATGAATCAAAAAGAAATATTGCAAAGATTAGTTGAAGGCAATGAACGCTTTGTTGCTGATAAGCTGGAAGGAAAATTAACAGATGGCTCAAGAAGGAATGAACTTCTGGCAGGCCAGGATCCATTTGCCATTGTCTTAAGCTGCGCCGACAGCAGGGTGGTTCCTGAAATGGCATTCGATACCGGAATTGGTGAATTGTTTGTTGTGAGGGTAGCCGGAAATGTAGCCAATACTTCATCCATTGCTAGTATGGAGTATGCTGTTGCACACCTGGGCACTCCTGTGCTGGTAGTACTTGGCCACCAGAGTTGTGGTGCTGTAACAGCAGCAGTCGGAGGTGGGGATAATGGTTACAATCTCAATCATTTGCTGGCGCACATTGGCCCTGCAATTCATGCTACACCTGAAGGCGCTTCTGTTGATGAAGTAATAAGAAAGAATGCACAGCTTACTGCAGAAGAGCTGCTCAATCGCTCATCAATTATTGCTGACGCAGTAAAACAGGATAAGTTGAAAATAGTTACGGCATATTACCTTCTGGAATCAGGAAGAGTGGAAATTTTAAAAAGCTAAGACATGGAACCATTGTTAATGGCACTCACATAATTTAATCGATAAAAATGAAAGCAAAAAAAATAGCATTAATAACAGGAGCATCGACCGGAATCGGGAAAGAATTTGCTCACATACATGCAGAAAAAGGTGGCGATATGGTGATCGTTGCCAGAAATAAAGAAAAACTGGAAGCACTAAAACTTGAGCTGGAAAACAAACATTCAGTCAACGTAATGGTTATTGCAAAAGATCTGGGCCTTTTGGAAGCACCAACAGAAATTTATGATGAGGTAAAAAAAGCTGGTATTGAAATTAATTACCTCATCAACAATGCAGGATTTGGAGGCCTGGGAAAATTTCATGAAAGGGAATGGGAGCAGGATCTGGCAATGATCAACCTGAATATTGTCGCCCTGACGGCCCTCACACGCTTTTTCCTACCCGATTTTGTGAAAAGAAATGAAGGAAGGGTTTTGAATGTCTCTTCAACAGCCAGCTTAATACCCGGCCCATTACAGGCAGTATATTATGCCACCAAGGCTTATGTTACATCTTTTAGCAATGCTGTAGCAGAAGAATTGCACGATACGAATGTTAGCGTAACTGCATTGCTTCCCGGAGCCACTGAATCAGAATTTGGTCGTGTTTCAGGCATGGATAAAACAGATATGTTCAATAAACCATTTAAAGCACGTGGAGTGGCCGAGGATGGATATAACGGTATGCTGAAAGGAAAGCTGGATGTTATTTCCGGGATTACATTCTCACAAAAGCTGATGTTTCCAATGACTAAGATAGTGCCTAAGAAAATAATCCTCAAGCAAGTCCGCAAAATGCAGGAAGTATAATCCAAAAACAAAGAGACCTGGCAGGTCCCTGACCTGCCAGGTCTCATTATTCAAAAAAAGATGCTGTAAATTCTATTCTCCTCCGGCTGCAGCTTCTGCTGCTGCCATGCCGGCCAGTTCTTTATCTATATGGAAAAGACCACCTTTTTCTCCGGCTGCAAGCTTGAATTTGTCAAGTATGCTGCGGGCAAGGCTTTCTTCCTCAATTTGTTCGGTTACAAACCATTGCAGGAAGTTATGTGTGGTAAAGTCTTTTTCATCCATGGAGAGGGCTACGAGATTATTGATCAGGCTGGTGACCAGGATCTCATGTTCGAGTACCTGCTCAAAAACTGCTTGCAGCGACTTAAATTCGCATACAGGCTCTTCAAGTGCCTGCACCCTGGCATGACCGCCCCTGTCATTTACATAATAGAGAAACTTGAGGGCATGTTCACGCTCTTCGGTAGCGTGTGCGAAAAGAAATTGAGCCGCTCCGGCAAAACCATTCACCTCACACCATGAGGCCATGGATAAATATAATCTTGAAGATTCTTCTTCAGCCTTGATCTGTTCGATAATGGCTTTTTCAAGTTTCTTTGATAACATAACTTTAAATTTTGAAGTTCTTATTCTCTATTCTTTATCTTAACCCTTCAGTGCTTCAGCACCGCTTACGATCTCGAGGATCTCATTTGTGATCGATGTCTGGCGTGCCTTGTTATATGAAAGCTTAAGTTCTTTAAGCATTTCGGTGGCATTGTCGGTGGCCATGTGCATGGCTGTCATCCTGGCACCATGTTCCGAAGCAAATGAATCGAGCAGGGATTTGAAAAACTGGATCTTAAGACTTTTTGGAACTAGTTCCCGTACGATATCTTCTTTATTAGGTTCGAAGATATAATCAACCTGAAGATTGGATCCATCATTCTCGGGGGGAAGGATGGGCAGAAACTGCTCTGTGAGCAGGACCTGCATTGCTGCATTTTTGAACTGGTTATAAATGAGCTCAATGCGATCGTATTTCTTATCAGCAAAATCCTGCATCAGCCTTTCGGCTATGGGTAGGGCATTTTCGTAATTCAGCTTATCGAAGATCTCAATATCCTGTCCATCCACCGGGAAACCATGCCTCTTAAAATATTCGGCACCCTTTTTCCCAATGCAATATAATGATAGACCACCCTTTTGGTGAACATCAGCATAGGTCGTCTTGATCAGGTTCTCGCTTTGCTTAATTACGTTGGAGTTGAAAGCACCGCATAATCCACGGTTGGAAGTTACCACTACAAGCAGTACTTTCTTTAATTCACGTGTATCGGAATAAACTGCCTCATCAGCCTGGTCGAGCCCGGCACTCAGGCTTTGCAGGAATTCCTGCAGCTTTTGAGCATATGGGCGTAATTGCAGGATGGCCCTCTGTGCTCTGCGCAACTTGGAGGCAGCCACAAGCTTCATAGCGCTGGTGATCTGCTTCGTTGAATCAACAGATTCTATCCTGGTTCTTACTTCCTTTAAATTAGGCATTTTCTAATATTTTATTCTACGTACCGGTCTGCTATATTCTTTGCTGCCACTTCAATGATCTTTGTAACATCATCGTTCAGGATGCCTTTTTCAAGATCCCTGAGTGTTTTGCTGTATTTTTCATCCATAAAATGGAGAAATTCAGTTTGGAAATCCTGAATTCGGGCTACGGGTACCTTTCGTAAAAGACCCTTTGAACCACAATAGATAATTGCGATTTGTTTCCCAACCTCCATTGGAGAGTATTGATCCTGTTTCAGGATCTCAACATTACGCTTTCCTTTTTCCAATACTGCCATCGTGGCCGTATCCAGGTCTGAACCAAATTTTGAAAAAGCTTCCAATTCACGATATTGTGCCTGGTCAAGTTTCAGTGTTCCGGCTACTTTCTTCATCGCTTTTACCTGTGCGTTACCACCCACCCTGGAAACAGAGATCCCCACATTGATGGCGGGGCGGATACCTGCATTAAAAAGGTTTGACTCCAGAAAGATCTGTCCGTCGGTGATCGAGATCACGTTGGTAGGGATATAGGCCGATACATCACCCGCCTGGGTTTCGATGATCGGAAGCGCAGTGAGTGAACCACCACCCTTAACTTTTCCTTCCAGGCAAGCAGGAAGGTCATTCATGTTTGCAGCAATCTTATCCGAAGAGATTATCCTGGCAGCTCTTTCAAGCAGGCGTGAGTGGAGGTAAAAAACATCACCCGGATATGCCTCACGGCCCGGAGGCCTCCTGAGCAACAGTGATACTTCACGATAGGCAACAGCCTGTTTCGAAAGGTCATCATAAATTATCAGCGCCGGCCTGCCCGTATCCCTGAAATACTCGCCGATAGAGGCACCTGCAAAAGGTGCATAAAACTGCATGGCAGCAGGATCGGAGGCTGTGGCGGTAATGACAACAGTATATGCCATGGCACCATGGTCTTCAAGGATCTTTACCGTATTGGCTACAGAAGAACCTTTTTGTCCGATTGCGACATAAATACAAAATACAGGTTCGCCGCTGTCATAATATTTTTTCTGGTTGATAATGGCGTCAATGGCAATAGCGCTTTTACCGGTCTGACGGTCACCAATGATCAGCTCACGCTGCCCGCGGCCGATGGGAATCATGGCATCGATGGCTTTGATACCTGTCTGGAGAGGCTCATTAACCGGTTGGCGGAAAATGACACCGGGAGCTTTTCTTTCAAGAGGCATGAGGAATTTTTCTCCTGCAATCTCTCCTTTACCGTCGATAGGTTCACCAAGGGTATTGATAACCCTGCCGAGCATGCCTTCGCTAACGTTGATTGAGGCAATTTTTCCGGTACGTTTAACGCTGTCGCCTTCCTTGATATTTTCCGGATCCCCGAGAAGTACTACCCCTACATTATCCTGCTCGAGGTTAAGGATGATTCCCCTTAAGCCGGTTTTGTCAAATTCAATCAACTCACCTGATTCAGCATTGTTCAATCCATAAATACGAGCAATGCCGTCGCCTACTTCCAGTACAGTACCTACTTCCTGCAGTTCTGTTTCATTTTGATATCCTGATAATTCCTTTCTGAGGATGGCGGATACTTCTGCTGGTTTAATTGATGTCATATGATGGTTTTTTATAATTCTCTAACATATAAATTAATCTCTGCCGATCCCTTTTTCAGCTTCTTGAGCTGATATGCGATGCTGGCGTCATACCTGTAGTCGTCGTAGTTGAGCACAAAGCCCCCAAGCAGTTCTTTCTTTACATCTTCGATCAATTCCACGCTCCCCTTTGTTTGTTCTTCCAGCAGTTCGATCACTTTTTTGCGGATGTCGGCTGTGATGGTCGTGGCACTTTCGAAGTAAATGGTAAAGATGTTTTTAAATTTCTTGTATGCGAAGATGTACTCCTCAGCAATTTGTTTGATAAAGCTTTCCCTATTCTTGCGGGTTATAATATCCAGGTATCTCATGCTCATATCGCTGAGCTCTTTACCAAAAATGGCTCTGAGTATCTTTTGCTTCTTCTCGGTACGGATCACCGGACTCCTGAGAAGCTGGTTAAAATCAGCATTCGATTCACAAACGGATATGATCAGTTCCATATCTGTTTTAGTTTCCTCAATATGATTCATCTCCAAAGAGAAGTCGAAGAGGGCCTTGGCATACCGTTTTGCGATCAATGAACCTGGCATGTGATTAGTTGAATTTTGTG
This sequence comes from Bacteroidota bacterium, assembly GCA_003648575.1. The sequence continues at coordinate 11,334 of QMPN01000021.1, read as the reverse complement.
TTTTCGATCAGTTTCTTAAGATAAGCTTCCTGCTTATTTTCGGCAGCAAGCTCCCTTTCAAGGACTTTCTCAGCCACTTCGATGGAAATGGATGCGATCTGGTTCTTCAGATCGGTCATGGCAGCCATCTTTTCATTTTCGATACGCTCCTTGGCATTCTCAACAATGTTGTTGGCTTCCTCATTGGCTTTTGTCTTTGCTTGTTCAATGATGCTTTCTTTCACTTTACGTGCATCACGAAGCATACCAGCGCGTTCCTCCTGGGCTTCCTTAAGCAGTTTCTCATTGTCCGATTTGAGGTTCTTCATCTCTTCACGGGCCTTGTTGGCCTGATTCAGGGCCTCATCAATGGTTTCCTCCCTGTCGTGGAGTGATTTCAGGATCGGCTTCCAAGCATAACGCCTCAAAATGAAGACGAGGGCAACGAAAGAAACGGTCATCCAAAGTATCAGACCTATTCCGGGGCTAACTATTTCCATGATTTTTCCTTTTTATTTTTTAAAAGTTCCCTGCATCGTAACCAACCGTTAAAATGCAGGGAACATAGCGCGCCTTCCTATAGGAGGACGAGCAAGAAACTTACGACAATAGCAAAGAATGCCACACCTTCGATAAGTGCGGCGGCGATAATCATGGTTGACCTGATATCACCGACTGCTTCGGGTTGACGTGCAATAGATTCTACAGCTCCGCGACCGATCTGGCCAATGCCAATACCGGCTCCGATTGCTGCGATTCCTGCGCCAATCCCGGCACCCATCTGTGCAAGTGGGGCGAGGTCTGCTGCTGCCTGTAACATAATACTTAAAAGGCTCATAATACTTGTTATTTAGTTGTTATTATAAGGTTCGTTAATGATGTTCTTCAATGGCCATTCCAAAATACAGGGCTGAAAGAAGGGTAAATACGTATGCCTGAATGAATGCAACCAGCAATTCGAGCAGGCTCATGAATATGGCAAATGGGACGGCAAAAAGTGTTCCTGCCAGTCCGGCATATGCATTGATGTTTCCGAAAATAAATATCAAACTGATAAAGCCAAGGATAATGGTATGCCCTGCCGTGATATTGGCAAAGAGACGAACCATCAACACAAAAGGCTTGGTAAACAATCCCATGATCTCAACAATAGGCATCAGGGGGAAGGGGAACTTCAGCCACCAGGGTACGCCCGGTGCATTTACGATATGTGTCCAGTAATTTTTGTTTGCGCTGAAGGTTGTGATAAGGAAGGTAAAGATGGCCATCACCCCGGTAACTGCGATGTTACCGGTAACATTAGCCCCACCCGGGAAAAAGGGAACGATCCCCATCAGGTTATTCAGGAAAATAAAGAAAAATATCGTGAGTAGATATGGCATGTAACGCTGATAGCGTTTTTCGCCTATCGATGACTTGGCAATGTCGTCACGGATAAAAACAATGATGGGCTCCATGAAGGATTGAAGTCCTTTTGGGGCCTGTCCTTCCCTTCTGCGATACGCCCTTGCAACAGATGTAAACACAATGATGAGCAAGATTGAACTCATCAGGATCGACAATACATTTTTGGTGATCGAAAGGTCGAGGGGAAGCGATGAAGATCCTTCTTCTGCAATAATCTCATCGTCGACCATACCATGTTGAACAGCACGCAGTATCTTGCCTTTATTCTCACCTTCACCTGCGATATAAAATCCTTTATGCTCATGTCCGTGAGACAGCTTGTTTGACCAGAAAGCATGAAATTCACCGTCGTGGATCAGGAGTACCGGCAATGGGATTGAAATATGATGACCTTTATAGGTCCAGAGATGCCACTCGTGGGAGTCGATCAGGTGTTCGATGATCATCTTCCCCGCATCCAGTTCACCTTCGTGAGCTTCCTCTTCGATCTGCTCTATTTCCTTGCTATGTCCATCTTCGATCGGACCGGAAAACACATTGGCTGAGGTCATCACAATGGAAAAGATAATCATCCCAAGAATGATGAAAGATAAAAAACCGGCCTTAGATCTTTTAAAAAATTGAGGAAAATTCATATAACAGAGACTGTATATTTTTTCGAATGCAAAGCTATAAATATTATATGATATAATAAAGAACTTTTCTAAATAATACAATAAAGTGCAGGGTCCAGGGTTCAGGGTGCAGGGAGGAAGTGAGGTATCTGGCATCAAGATTCCGGACTCCCGATTCAACCGATTTAACAAATTCAACCTATTTACCAGTGCGAATTTCCTTGTTTCTTTTCTCAAAAATCACTAAATTCACACCAACAGAAATAAACTAAGGAGTATGAGCAAGCTAAAATTTTTATTGATCCCATTCATTTTTACAGGGATGATCGCCTGCGTACCTCAGGCTGAAAAGTGTCCGGAAGTAGATTTCGACAAGGAGTTATCGGATATCAGAACAGTACTGGAACAATATGAACTTGCCAGGGAAGGTGAAGACTTTACTACCGTTGAGCAGACCTGGGCACCCGACGACGACATTGTATTGTTTGGTACGGATGGTGATGAGCAGATGGTCGGCTTCGGTGAGATCAAAAAGGCCATGAGCAGGCAGTTTGATGAGTTTGAGAACACCCTGATCAACATTTCCGACCAGAAGATAAAGATCAGCAAGGGTGGGAATACGGCCTGGTTTTCTCAAGTACTTGATTACAATTTTATCTATCAGGGGGAGAATATGTCATTTGAAGGTATTCGCTCAACCGGTGTGATGGAAAAACGTGAAGGCCAATGGAAACTGGTCCAAGGCCATCTGTCGGTACCCTACGAAGCTGAAATTGAAGAAGAGGCCAGATAATCCTGCTTAAAAGGCAGGTGTGAATTGTTTCAGGAACCGTTGATCATTTTCGAAGAAGTACCTGATATCCTTGACAGCGTATTGCATCATTGCTACGCGCTCGATTCCCATACCAAAAGCAAATCCGGAATAAACTTCCGGATCGATGCCGCAGTTTTTTAGTACTGCCGGATCTACCATACCGCATCCCATGATCTCCAGCCAGCCGGTGTATTTGCATACGTTACAACCCTTGCCTTTGCAGAGGATACATGAAATGTCCATTTCGGCAGAAGGTTCAGTGAAGGGGAAATAGGATGGCCTGAAGCGGATCCTGGTTTCCTCTCCGAACATTTCGGTGGCGAAATAGTAGAGTGTCTGTTTAAGGTCGGCAAAAGAAACACCTTTATCTACATACAGGCCTTCCACCTGATGGAAGATGCAGTGTGAGCGGGCGGAGATGGCTTCATTTCTGAAGACCCTGCCGGGAGAAAGTGTCCTGATAGGAGGTTCGGTGGTTTCCATTACTCTGACCTGCACCGAGGAGGTATGGGTGCGGAGGGCTACCTGGTCTTTATACTCTTTCCCTTTTTCGATAAAAAAGGTGTCCTGCATATCTCTGGCGGGATGTTCCGGCGGGAAGTTTAGTGCAGAGAAATTATGCCAGTCGTCTTCCATCTCCGGACCATCGGACACGTTAAACCCAATATTCTGGAATATGCTGATGATGCGGTTCCTGACAAGGGAGATCGGGTGACGTGAGCCAATGCTGATCTCTTCGGCAGGGCGGCTCAGGTCAGTATCTGACGATTCTGACACACCCCCCAGCTCAAGCTGTGACTTGAGTTCGTTGATCTTTTCTCCGGCCTTTTGCTTGAGGGTATTAAGGGCCTGTCCAATCTCTTTCCTTTGCTCGGGTGCCACATTCCTGAAATCGGCAAACAATGATGGGATCAGACCTTTTTTACTTAAAAAGCGGATGCGCAGTTCTTCGACATGCTCATGGCTTTCCGCCATCAGCTGTTCTATCTCTTTGCTGAGCTGCCTGATCTTATCTTTCATATGCTTAGTCGATGATCTTCACCGTCATGCTGACATCCTCAATAGGCTTGTCGCGGTAACCAGTTTGTACTGCTGCGATCTTGTCGACCACACCCAGGCCTTCGATTACTTCGCCAAAAACGACATAATCATAATCGAGGAAGGGAACGCCGCCGATAGTTTTGTAAATTTGTCTTTGTTCGTCGGTCCATTCACAGCTTTTGCGTGATTCGAGGGCATCCAGTTCGGCATCGCTGTAAACTTTTCCCTGAACAATGTAAAACTGAGATCCGCTGGAACGTTTTTCCGGGTTGACACCATCGCCTTGGCGTGCTGCGCACAGTGCACCTTTTTTATGGATGTGTGCAGGAACAAATTCAGCCGGGATGGTATATCCAACATCTACTGATCCGTCTTCTTTTCCACCACCCTGTATCATAAAGTTAATGATGATACGGTGGAAGGTTGAACCGTTGAACCAGCCTTCTTCAACAAGCTTGATAAAATTATCGCGATGGCCGGGTGTATCATTGTACAGCATACCGGTGATATCGCCGTAGTCAGTGTGAATTACAAACATAGTTTCGTTTTGAGAATATGACATGCCTCCGAAAAAAAGGCTGATCAATAATATAACAATTGCTTTTTTCATTTCATTATAATTTTTGTAACAAGAGTTTGCAAATTTAATAAAAATATCGGGCAACGACTATCGGGCTTCATACCCCGCACTCCAACAACCATAAAACCATAAAACAATGAAACAATGAAACAGTGAAACAATGAAACAATGAAACAATGAAACAATGAAACAGTGAAACAATGAAACAGTGAAACAATGAAACAATGAAACAATGAAACAGTGAAGCATTAAGAATCCTTCTTTCCCTTCATCTCCATATAATGCTTGCGGCAAAGTGGCTCATAGGCTTCTGCTTCGCCAAGCATCACCTGTCCGTCCTGGTCAACAGTTCGGTGGGTGTATTGGGCCAGGTCGCCGCAATAAGGACAAATAGCATGGACCTTGGTCACATATTCTGCCGTTGCAAGAAGGGCAGGGATGGGCCCGAATGGTTTTCCGAGATAATCCATATCGAGGCCGGCCACGATCACACGCACTCCATTATTGGCAAGTGTATTGCAAACGGAAGAAAGTTCTTCATCAAAAAATTGGGCTTCATCAATGCCAACTACATCAAAATCGTTGGCCATCAGCAGTATCTGGTTGGAAGATTGTACAGGCGTGGAACGGATGGAATTGGCATCATGTGAAACCACGTCTTCCTCATCATACCTAGTATCTACAGAGGGTTTGAAGATCTCCACCTTCTGCTTTGCGATCCTGGCCCGCTTAAGCCTACGGATCAGTTCCTCGGTCTTGCCGGAAAACATAGAACCGCAGATTACCTCGATCCAGCCGCTTCTTTCTCCATTATTTGACTTTTCTAAAAACATTGGTATTGCCCCAACTCAATCTTTTATATCTTTATTCGTTGATAATACAAAGGTACAAATTCCTGCTTTGTTGTGGATGATTAGATGTAAATTATTCAGGGACAAAATGTTTGGATTTGCCATCCTTATATAAAATCAATTCATAACATAATAATACCTTGCATAAATGGACAATAAGGCACTTTTGAAAGAGATCGCAAAGCACGCTACTATCCTCGATTACCATATTAAAAGACTGGAAAAAAAGCCGGAACAGCTTCATGAGATCGATGTAGAGGTAATGGGTGAAAAGATCAAGGAGATATATAATCTTGTGCATGCTCTTGAAACCGGTGAGCCCAAAATCAAGGAGAAAGTAGTTATTGTAAATGAGGTTGAGAAGGTGCCAATGGTGAAGGTAGAGCCCGAGCCGGAGATACCGGCTCCTGAAGCGCCTAAAGTAAGTTTGGAGAGCGAAGTGCGGAGTTCGGACATACCGGAACCCAACGACCAGCCACCAGTAACCAGCTACGAGGAGCCAGTAACCAGCGACCAGCCACCAGTAGCCAGCCACCAGCCACCAGTAGCCAGGAACCAGCAACCAGAACCCCCCCCGTCCCCCATCCCGGAAGTAAACTCCGAGAGCGAAGTCAGGAGTTCGGACTTGCTTGAGAATGAGACTGAACACAAAACGACTGCTGATCTCTTTTCCGGCCCGACCACCATTGCCGATTCTTTCCAGGCAAAAGGGGATAACACCATTGCTGCAACGGTACATCCCCATGCTGTAGAGGATCTAAAGATGGCTATCGGGATCAATGATAAGTTTCTTTTTATCAATGAGCTGTTTAAAGGGGATCCTTCTGTATACAATGATGCGATTGATAAGCTGAATACAGTTGGCGAAATACAAGCCGCCGATCATGCCATTGAGGGCTACAGGAATGAATATGGTTGGGCAGATAATTCAGAGGCCTATCACAGGCTGAAAAAGATCGTGAAGTCGAAATACAATGCTTAAATTATGCTGTATATAGTACCAACACCCATAGGAAACCTGGCCGATATTACGAAGCGCGCCATCGATATTTTGGGTGAGGTGGACTTCATCCTGGCTGAAGATACCCGCACATCAGGCAATCTGATGAAACATCTTGGTATTTCAAAGCCGATGATGGCCTATCATCAGCATAACGAGCATAAGGTACTACAGAAAGTCATCGACCGCTTAAAGGCAGGTGAGACTGCAGCCCTGGTAAGTGATGCCGGCACGCCCGGGATCTCCGATCCGGCCTTTCTTATCATCAGGGAATGTATCAAAGAAAGCATTGAACTTAGTTGCCTGCCCGGTCCTACGGCATTTGTCCCTGCTCTGGTGGGCTCAGGACTACCCTGCGATCGCTTTGTATTTGAAGGTTTTCTTCCACATAAAAAAGGCAGGCAGACCCGCCTTCAGAATCTGCTGGATGAGAAACGCACCATGGTATTCTACGAATCCCCCCATCGCATCCTTAAAACCCTTAAACAATTTGTTGAAGTATTTGGCGAGGAGAGACAGGCATCCGTTTCACGGGAGATCAGCAAGATATATGAAGAAACCGTTAGAGGAAGCCTCCCCGAGATCATCGCTCATTTCGAAACCAATCCTCTTAAGGGAGAGTTTGTGATAGTCCTTTCAGGGTGTTAAACTGGTAAATTTGTTGAATCCGTTAAATCAGTTAAATCGGGTGTGGTATGTGTGATATTTTTAAATTTTGATTGAATTGGTGAAATGCCCAGTGGTGTTCACTTTTTCGACATTTGAGTAAAGGAGGGCTTGGGAAAATTCTTTATGAGGAGATCTCCTTCAAATATAAGCTATTCTCACCCCAGGAGTTGTAGTTCATTTTCCTAGGACAGTAGTAATTCAAATTTCAAAAATTCCCCACGAAACGGTTCAACCGATTCAACTGGTGAAATTAAACTATTCCTCACAATACCTCTCTAAGATGTAACACATCCAGTTGTTACGGCGTCTTATTGATGTAACACAAAATTAATGTTCTTTGAATGGCTGTACGCTAATGAACAGAAGTGAACGGAATCTGTACACATGTTTAGGTTAAAGTAAAATTAACACCCTTTGTAATACGCTGAAATAAAGACAATTATAATTATGGCACAGAATTAGATGCTATATAACCAAACCGGAATGTGTAACCCAAAAATGTGTAAAATGAAAACAACAGTAATAAGCTTATTCACTTTAATGTTCATGATCTCCCTTTCTGCCTATGCAGATGGAGACGGATCAAAAGGAACTCACCCGAAAGGGAAAACTGAAACCATGCCAACAGAGTTGACGATTCCATCAACCAGCAACCTCATCGTGATCAACCTCAACGAATCACAGGATGCGGCCGGCTTACCACAAGATATCCTCCAGCAGTTCGGAGATGTGATGGTCTATCCCCAAGAAGTAGAGAATGCTGCAGCGGAAGAATGCGTGCTCGTTGGTTTTTCATACGATGATGACGGATTCATTCAAGTTGAAAGCACCCAATCAAGCAATGAGTCCTTCGTCGACCATGTGGTTTCAAGCATCGAGAAGATACGTTTAAGAGATGGCAGCGTAACAATAGGTAAACAGTACTTTGCCAAATTCAGCTTTAAAAAGCTGTAGTGTTAATTTTATGTTAGTTAAACATTAGGTGCATGAGCGCCCCTGAATCCTCAGGGGCGTTCTTTTTTTTCTTATTTTTAAATAAAAATCTATGGCATACACTTACCCTTTCCCCCGTCCCACAGTAACAGTAGATATCATCATCTTCAGGCAGTCAGAGAAAGATCATGAGGTGCTTCTTATCAAGCGTGGAAATGATCCCTTCAAAGGAAAATGGGCTTTGCCAGGAGGCTTTGTCGATAAGGATGAAGTTCTGGAAATTGCTGCCGCCAGGGAGCTGGAAGAAGAAACAGCTTTGAGCGGCATACTGCTCACACAGATGCATACCTTTGGCGACCCGGGACGCGATCCCAGGGGGCATACAGTATCCGTGGCTTATGTAGGATACCTTCCAATTGGTGCGGTAGCCAAAGCGGGCGATGATGCTGATGAAGCAGAATGGTTCAAATTAAATGATCTGCCGGAACTCGCCTTCGACCACAAACTCATTGTGGAAATGGCAGAGTCGATATTTTTATTGTAGATGTACAAGGGATCAGGTACAATGTATTAAGTACAATGCATTATGTACAAGGTACAAGGACATGAAAAAACTTAAACGTATCGTTTTCATGTACCTGATACTTGGTACCTGGTACCTAATACTATTTTAAAACTTCGCTGGCTTAAATACATCATCATCACTTTTCTTGCCAAATGCATAGGTGAACATCAATACAAATGTCCTGGTTAAACCATCAACGCGTACTTCACGCGTGATGAGAGGAGCGGCAACGGACAGAGTGATGGCATCCTCATTTTTCAGCACCCGCTGGTATCCAAGGTTTATGTTCAATGTCAGGCCATCGGAATTATCCAGTGCAACACGGTTTCCCCCCTGGGTGACAATATCTTTCTGTATCCGATACAGGGCCAGCAGGCCAACATTATAGCGGCTTTTTTTAGTGTAAAAAAACCTGTTCAGCCTGATCATACCGTCATCGCCACGTGCCAGGTCATGCATCTGCGTGTATTCCAGGGCATCTTCATTGTCGGGCCATTCGGCATAGTAGAAATAGTTGCTGTTGCTGCCAAAGGGTTTCAAATATCCCAGGCCCAGCTGCCATTTTTTATAAAAGAAGTTGGCACCTAATGCAAGGCTATAGGTTCCCAGGCTGGTTTGGTATACCATGGGGGCACCTTTATCATCGATGGTTTTATTGGAAGTATTGGGCGGAAGCTTGGCGGCAATCAAAAATGACGCGCTCAAGTCTTTCTTTCTGAGATAGGTGTAGTTAAACCCTACACTGATATCACCCACCCCGTAGGTTTGCCCGAGGTTTCCGGAAATATAATGGAAGGGCAACTGTATGAAGATCTGTCCCCTGTCGTCAAACAGCCTGAAGCGCTGCTCGAACTGGACGGTATTGACCAGTGTTTGCCTTTCTCCCAGACCAAAGAAATAGGAAATCTGGGTGTTGTACTTATTACCCATAGTGAGACCCTGTCCGTCGAGGTCGCCCATGCTGCATAAACCGGCATCATTGCATCCCTGCGAAAATATGCTGTGTCCGCTAAACATTACAGCGATCAAAAGAATAATCCGTAGTTTTTTCAATAGTTATTTATTTGTCAGTCGGGAGTATATAGAAAACCTTACAAAAGGAATCGGAAAAAGTTCAATCTGCCTTTTTAAAGACAGAATGGATTTTCATGAAATGAGTACTTTTGAGGCACTCTTATACTAAACTAACCGCAAACTGACCGATTCGTACCACTAACTTTATTTATCTTGACAATCAGCGGATAACTCAATAACTTGCGCAAAAACCTCATTTTTATGAAGCGGACCCTGACCCTGCTCTTTTTTCTGATCACTATCATAGCATTTTCGCAGCAGCATGAGCGTACAGCTATCCCGGCAGGGCAATGGAATACTGCTCCACTGACGGATGCCGATGCAGCGATTTTGAATACCATCGAAGAACTCATACTTCCGACAGACTATAAGTCGAGATCACTCCCCGACAGTATAGACAATTCATTATATAAATGGTTCCGGAGGCCCATCTTCACCCAGGAAAGCTATCCGAACTGCATGCAATCCACCAGCATTGCATATAATTTCACTTATGAGATCAATCGTCTGAGGGACCAGCCGGGTGATGACCCTGACCATCAATACACCACCCATTTTGCCTGGAATTTTTTTAATGGCGGCAATGGCTGGTGGGGAGTGAATTATCTCTTTACCATGGATGTTTTGAAGTATCATGGAACACCGAGTGTTACCGACTATGGTGGTTTTTATGAGGGCGGTGGCCAACGATGGATGTCGGGTTATGATGAATGGTACAATGCCATGAACAACCGCATCTCTGGTATAAAGAAGATTTATGTAGGCGATGAAGAAGGTATCATCACCCTGAAGCACTGGCTCAACGACCACATGGACGGTTCCCCTGCGGGCGGGCTGGCCAGTTTTATTGCCTGCAGCCCCTATGATATGGCCATCCTTCCTCCGGAATCCCCACAGACAGGAAAGCATGTGATCCTCGGCTGGTGTCCCGAAGCACTGCACGGGATGACCATTATAGGTTATAATGACTCCATCCGTTACGATTATAATGAGGATGGGAAATTTACCAACGATATAGACCTCAACAATGATGGTGTCCTTGATGTCAGCGACTGGGAGATCGGGGCCATGAAATTTTGTAACAGCTATGGAGAGGGTTGGGCCGATAGTGGCTACTGCTACATGATGTATAAGACCCTGGCCGATAGATTCGGAGAGGGAGGCATCTGGACCAACACTGTTCATGTGCTTGAAGCAAAGGCAGAACACGATACACGAATGACATATAAGGTGACCCTGGAACATGATTACAGGGAGGCGGTACGTGTGCAGGCCGGCATATCTTCAGACCTCACATCCAATAAGCCTGAACATATCCATTCCTATACCATTTTCAATTACCAGGGGGGATGGCACTATATGCAGGGGAACGATACCACCGAGGCAAATAAGACCATTGAATTTGGTCTTGATGTGAGTCCGCTGCTTTCCCATGTGGAAGCAGGGATGCCCTATAAGTTTTTCCTGATCGTGGATGAAAAAGATCCTGACAATAAGGGCTACGGACAGATAAAGAACTTCAGCCTGATCGATTACCAGGATGGCGTAGCAGAGACTGTTTGTGAAGAGCAGAATGTAGTACTCAATGACAATGGAAGGACCATGATGTCGGTCATATATGAGCCGGCACCCAACGATCTGACGATAGTAACGGAATCCATTCCGGTATACGAAGCGAGTCAGCCAATGAGTATTCAGCTTGAAGCAACGGGCGGGCAACAACCTTATCAGTGGCAGCTCGACAGGAACTATGTGATGAACAGTACCGAAGCTGCTTTTCCTGAAGTGGACGAAGTGCAGATCATTA
>QMPN01000020.1 GCA_003648575.1 Bacteroidota bacterium | reverse complement strand
CCTTCAATACAGGGTTGAATTGCTGACCTGGGAAGGAAACGACGATCCCCCCAGCAGCCATGTTCCCATCCTGAAGAAAAAGATAGAAGAATACGACAAAGATTGGGAGCTAATGGAGATCGGAGCACCGGGAAAAGACAATATTCCCCTGATGTTCAAGAAGAAACCAGGTGCTATGGTATCCTAAAATCAATAGCAAGATTTAGTATAACTCAAAACCCAATCCCTAACACTCAAAACCTTAAAAGATGAAAAAACTATTTACATTATTTCTCCTCCTCAGCATATGTGCTTTTGTATTTGCCCAGGATGTTGAAAAAGACAAAGATGCTATCAAGAACCTGATCCTTACTGCCTATGTTGATGGACTGCAGAACAATGGCGACCTCGACGCCACCCGTGAGGGTTTCCATCCGGGCTTCGAGCTCCTCGTCTTTAAAAACGACATGGTAAGTAAGTTCCCCATTTACAACTGGATTATATATGAAGAAATGGGGCAAGCCAAGAATCCCGATCCACTTCCGAAAGAAGAGATCACCAGTTGTGAGTTCGAGTTTATCGACATCACCGGAACGGCTGCTGTGGCCAAGATCCATCTGAGCAAAGCAGGCGAGAAGATCTATACTGATTATCTTTCGCTATATAAGTTTGTGGATGGCTGGAAGATCGTCAGCAAGATATATTTTCAGATTCCCGAATAAAACAAACGATAGAATATGCTTCATTTTTTCAGGACAGCCATCAGATACCTTATCAAGCGAAGGACTTATTCGCTGATAAATGTCATCGGGCTGGCCATTGGTATATCCAGTTTCATCCTGATCATGATCTATGTGATGGATGAGCTGGGCTACGACCGCTACCATGAGCGCTCCGACGACATATATCGAATTGCACAACTATACGATTTTGAAGGCGTTGGAGAGAACTCCGCAAGTTTGCCTTTTCCTGTGGCTTTTACCCTGAAAAATGATTTCCCCGGCCTGGTAGAGAATATCTGCCGGCTATACAACTTCCAGGCTCCGCGTAGCCTGGTAGAATACGGTGAGCATAAATATAATGAACGAAGGTTCTTCTTTGCCGATTCGACCTTTTTCGAGATCTTCAAGCATAAATTTATTCAGGGTGACCCTGCCACTGCCCTGGATGAGATCAATGCCGTGGTCATCACTAAGTCGATGGCCGTGAAGTATTTCGGAGACGAAGACCCCATGGGTGAGATCCTGAAGTTTGAAGAGGTTGCTCCGCTCAAGGTCAGTGGTGTCATCGAGGATGTTCCCACACAATCGCATTATATTTTCGATTTCATAGGGTCTATGTCATCGGTGAAAGCAGCCTATGGTGGCCGGCTTCCCCAGACCTGGGTCTGGAATCCATGCTGGACCTATATGCTGCTGGCTAAAGGAGCCACACCCGATATGCTCGAAAAAGAGTTTGCGGGATTTGTAGAAAAGTATTTCTACGATGCCGAAAAAGACAATGTGACCTTATACCTGCAGTCGCTCACCAGCATACATCTTGAATCAAGGCTGGACTATGAGATCGAGCAGAACAGCAACCGTTCATACATATATATTCTTACATCAATTGCGCTCTTCCTTCTGCTAATAGCGGCCATCAACTTTATGAATTTGTCCACCGCCACCTCAGGAAACCGGGCACGTGAGATCGGGATCAAGAAAACCATTGGAGTTTCGAGGTACAGGCTGATCTCACAGTTTATGGGCGAATCATTTATCCTGACCTACATCTCTCTCCTGCTGGCCATCATCGTGGTAGAATTAACGATCCCGGCCTTCAATACCTTTACGGGTAAGAATTTTGAATTATCCATACTGCTGCAACCCATAAATATTGTTGCATTGGTCCTACTGGGTTTGCTAACAGGATTCTTTGCAGGCATCTACCCTGCTTTCTACCTTTCGGCCTTCAAGCCTCTGAATGTGTTGAACGGCGACCGTGGGCTTGGCAGGAACAGTGGCTTTTCCAGAAAGTTGTTGGTCGTTCTCCAGTTTACCATATCGATCAGCCTGATCATCGGCACCATGGTGATCTTCAACCAGCTAAACTACCTGAAGAATGCCAGTTTGGGTTTCAACAAGGAAAACATCATGGTGGTGCCGATAAACCGCACTCCCATCGCCAGAAGCTATGAGGCTTTCAGCAAAGAATTGATGCAGGACTCAAAGATACTGAATGTCACCGCCATGGACGATATCTTTGGAGCTGCCCACAACACGCATGAGTTCAGGCCTGAAGGCTTTCCCGAAGATCAGTGGCAATTCTATCCGGCACTGGTTGTTCAGTGGAATTTCCTGAATACCTTCGGAATCAAGACCCTGGCGGGAAGGGATTATCAGGAAACCAACACCTCCGATCCCGCCACAGGGATACTGATCAATGAAGCTATGGTCAGACATATGGGATGGGAAAGCAATGAAGCTGCCCTGGGCAAGAAGTTCAGGTCGCTAAATGGCGATGAAAGGGTGATCGGAGTGATCAATGATTTCCATGTCACCTCCCTGCATGAAGCCAGCGGGCCTTTCGTATTAAATATGAAGGAAAACCCTCCCGAGATCAGGTGGTTCCTGAAATATGTTGCCATCAAATACCAGGCAGGGAAAGAACAGGAAGTCATTGATTTGGTGAATACGGTTTGGAATAATTATGCTCCAACACGTCCGTTCGAATACTCCTTCCTGGACCAGGAATTAAAGAAACTTTATGCTGATGAGAATAACCTGAGCACCCTCTCATTTATCTTCACCATTCTCATCCTCATCATTGCCGGACTGGGCATCTTTGGCCTGGTATCATTCATGGCAGAAAAGCGCACCCATGAGATCGGGATCAGAAAGGTAATGGGAGCCGGATCACTGCATATTATCAAGCTGCTGTCGCTAGAATTTTTCTGGCTGATCACCATTGCCAGCATCCTGGCCTGGGTAGTATCATGGCTGGTGATCTCCGACTGGCTGGCACACTTTGCTTACCGAACCTCCCTCAATTGGGTGATGTTCCTAGTTGCTGCCCTCATAGCCATGGCCCTGGCATTGATCATCACAGCTATCAAAGCCTGGTTTGCATCGAGGACAAACCCGGCAGACACATTGAAGTATGAATAATTATGTAACTAATACACGGACACATCGTCATATTTTAAATATTTATAATTAAATATCACAGCAATGATCAAAACAGAAAAATTAAGTAAGATCTTCAGGACTGACGAGGTAGAAACCACAGCCCTGGATGAAGTCAGTTTTCGGGTAAAACCCGGAGAGTTTGTAGCTATTATGGGGCCTTCCGGCTGCGGGAAATCTACCCTGCTGAACATTCTCGGCCTGCTCGATAATCCGAGTGGAGGAAGTTATCTGTTCAACGACAAGGAGGTTGCCAGCATGAATGAACGCCAGCGCGCCAAGCTACGGAAGAAAAATATTGGATTCGTATTCCAGAGTTTTAACCTGATCGACGAACTCAACGTACATGAAAATGTGGAACTTCCGCTTATCTATCTGGGCATGCCGGCATCGCAGCGCAAAAAGCGCGTTGAAGAGGTACTGGAAAAGATGCAGATCCTTCACAGGAAGAAGCACTTTCCCATGCAGTTATCCGGTGGACAGCAACAGCGTGTGGCCGTGGCCCGTGCAGTAGTTGCCAACCCCCACCTGATCCTGGCCGATGAGCCAACAGGGAACCTTGACTCCGTCAATGGTGAGGAAGTGATGAATCTGCTCGAATCATTGAATGCAGAGGGAACCACCATCATCATCGTTACACACTCCCAACGCGATGCAGAATATGCGCAACGTATTGTCCGCCTTTTCGACGGCCAGATCATCACCGAGAACATCAAGTAAAATAAACCCAAAAGCCACCCAACCATGATCAAAAATTATATTAAGAGTGCCTTCAGGAATATTGTGAAGAACAAGTTCTATTCCTTCCTGAATATCCTCGGTTTATCTATTGGACTAACGGCCTTCATTTTTTTGTATCTACACATCAACGATGAAATGTCATATGATGCCTATCATGAAAATGCTTCACAGATACACCGGCTGGAGTCAAACTTTACCATTGCAGGAAAGAATGAATTGTTTGCTATTGTACCGGTGCCCATGGGTCCGGCGCTAATGCTGGAGTATCCCGAAATTATTGCCGTGAACAGAATATTCGGAGCCGGGAATTCACTTTTCAGGTATAATGAGAAGGAGTCATATGAAGAAGACATTTATTATACTGACTCAACTTTCTTCCAGGTATTCACACACAAGCTGATCGTGGGCGATCCGGGAAAATGCCTTGTGGAGCCCCTCTCCATCGTCCTTACAAAGTCGATCGCTGAAAAGTACTTTGGCGATGAAGATCCGATGGGCCTGATCCTTGAACAAGGCACAGGCAGGCAGTTCAAGGTTACCGGAGTAATGGAAGATGTGCCGTCGAACTCACACCTCCGCTTTGATGCATTAATATCAGGGACTACCCTGGCTGCGGAAGCTGGAGAAGAAGAGTTTAACAGCATGGAACCCGGCAGATTCTGGAATATCGGAGTGTATACCTACATCATGCTGAATGAGAACAGTGAGATGCAGTCTATTCATGACAAGTTTCCGGAGTTTTACGAGAAATACATGAAAGACATCGGCGACCAAATCAACGCCAGTTATGACCTGATGTCGACACCATTGGCTGATCAGCACTTTTCTGAGCATGTTGGATCAGACTTTCCTAAAGGGAACAGGGCATTTATATACATTTTCATTGCTGTTGCCCTGTTTATTCTACTCATCGCGGCCATCAACTATATGAATATGGCCACAGCCCGATCAACCAAGAGGGCCAGGGAAGTAGGGATCAGAAAGGTGGCCGGTGCACAAAAAGGTCAGCTAATTGGGCAATTTCTCGGAGAATCATTGCTATTAAGTTATATATCCCTCGTTATAGCAGCCTTATTCGTTTACCTATTGCTGCCAGAATTTAATCTCGTATCAGGCAAAAGTGTGAACCCTGATATTTTTATAAACCCGGGCTTCACCCTTGTGATGATTGTGGTGGCAACAATTATCGGGCTCATTTCAGGTAGTTATCCTGCATTTTACCTTTCATCCTTTAATCCCGTAACCGTAGTCAAAGGCACGGTTGCAAAAACAGGAGGAAGCGGAATTCTCAGGAAAATCCTGGTGGTTTTCCAGTTTTTCATTGCAACTTCCATGATCATTGGAGCCATTATTGTTGCACAACAACTCAGCTTCCTTAAAAACAAGGACCTGGGATTTGAAATGGACAATATGATGATCCTCGAATTGCAAGACACTTCTTTAAGGGCGAAGGCCGAGATGTTCAGAGAAGAGTTGCTCCAGAATCCGGATATCCTGGGTGTAACAAATTCAATTGGCGTTCCGGGGGCAAACACCTGGATACAGGTGGTAAGGATGGAAAAGGATTCGGGATGGATAGATGAATCCAGTATTATTACAATTGTCGACTATCACTATATTGATGTTTATGGTATCACCTTGAAGGAAGGAAGATTTTTTGATGAAAGTATGGGTACTGATGATTCAGCTGCCGTAGTGGTAAATGAAGCATTGGTAAAGGCCTACGGATGGGATGACAATCCCATTGGAAAAAAAGTTAACTGGGGATTTGGCCTTGATGGTGAAGAAGGGAGGATCATGAAAGTGATCGGAGTGATTGAAGATTATCATTTCAAATCCCTGCATAACAATGTACAGCAGCAGATGATGTTTCCTGCAGAGTTCAGAAAGGTCCATCTGAGTATCCGTATCAGTGGCGAGAATATGCAGAATACAATTGATTTTATTGAGGAAAAGTGGAACGATTTCGGTGCAAACCGGCCATTCGATTACAGGTTTCTTGAAGAAACATGGGATGAAATGTATATTGCCGAAAAGAACCTGGGGATCATCTTCAGTATTGCGACCTTCTTAACGATCTTCATAGCCCTTTTGGGATTATTAGGCTTATCATCATTCATCGCTGAGCAGCGTACGAAGGAGATCGGCATCAGAAAGGTGCTCGGTGCCACTATGCCCAATATCGTGAACCTGCTATACCGCGACTTCGCAATACTAATTGTGATTGCCTTTGTGCTGGCTATTCCGGTATCATGGTATGTACTTGATCTGTGGCTGCAAAACTTTGCATTCCATATCCAGATCGGAGTATTTGCCTTTATCCTTGGCGGAGTGATGGCACTCGCAGTGGGTATGCTCAGTATCAGCTTCCATATCCTGAGGGCAGCATCGTCAAATCCGGTGGATGCGATCAAGTATGAATAAAGTGTTGGGTTTTGAGTGTTGAGTGTTGAATTATTTTATTTTTTTTGCAGCTAATGTTTAGAAATTATCTCGTCATTGCCATTCGGAATTTGTTCCGAAACAAACTTTTTTCCATAATCAACATCCTGGGCCTGGCCAGAAGCAATCCAGCGGATATTCTTAAGCATGAGTAATAATTCATAAATTAATAGTTCGTAGATACATCCAAACTATGGTAAGAAATTTCCTTAAGATTAGCTTTCGAAATTTTACAAGAAACAAACTTTTCTCTATTATCAACATCGTTGGACTAAGCATTGGGATGGCTGCATTCATCCTGATTATGCTCTGGATAAGAGATGAATTAAGTTATGACCGCTTTCATGAGGACGCCACGAGAATTTGCCGACTCATTACTTACACGGATCAGGGAGGGAAGCCTTTTAAAGCTGCAGTGGGCCCGGCACCTGCCGGGAAATACATCAAAGAGAACATCCCGGAAATTATCAATTATACAACTTTCAGGCCTTATGCCGATAATATGCTGGTCACTATAGATCCAGATGATAGCACACAAAGTTTAAGGTCCTATTATGAAAGCAGGAGGGTTTTTGTCGACTCTAATTTCTTTGATGTATTCACATTCAAACTCAAGCAAGGTGACCCTGAGCAATTAATGATGGATCCTTATTCAGTTGTAATAAGCGAATCCATTGCCGAGAAATACTTTGGCGACAAGAATCCCATAGGCCATACGCTGCGATTTTTCAATGATGTAAATTTTGTGATCATCGGCGTTTGCGAGAATGTACCTGAGAATTCTCATTTAAAGTTTGATTTTGTAATTCCGTTTGAGATCTTGGAAAAACGAGGTGCTACTACAGGTTGGGGTAACTTCTATTTCAATAACTATTTTGTACTTAAAGAAGGTGCAAACATCGATACCGTTGGCAAGAAAATTAATGACCTTATGATAGAGCTCATGGGCGAAGACATTTCAGTTGGCTTCTACCTACAGGCTCTTACCGACATACATCTAAAATCAAACATGGATATCGACCTTGCCGATTCGGAATCCGAGATCAACAATGATGTTTATTATTTCATCGTCATTGCATTTTTCATTTTGCTCATTGCCTGTATTAACTTTATCAATTTAACAACAGCTAAAGCAGCAGGAAGAGCAAAGGAAGTAGGGTTGAGGAAAGTATCTGGTGCTACCCGGATACAGCTTATCAGGCAGTTTATTGGAGAAACTGTTCTCTACTCCTTGATCGCATTGGCCATTTCATTGCTTATTGTCGAGCTCTTTTTACCTGAATTCAATGAATTCACAGGCAAGAATCTCACGCTATTTCAATCATTTACAACATGGAATTTTCTCCTATTTATTATTATAGTGAGCATCACCGGGGTCATAGCGGGTGTTTATCCAGCATTTTATCTTTCATCATTTCAACCGGCCTCAGTCCTGAAAGGTAATTACTCCAAAAAAGGAGGAGCCACCGGAATCAGAAAGCTTCTGTTCATTATACAGATCAGCATTTCGGTCATGCTCATCATCGCCACACTGGTGGTGAGGGATCAGCTAAATCTTGTAAGCACAAAAGACCTTGGTTTTGACAGAAACAACCTACTCTATGTTCCCGACAGAGCAGACCTTCTTGAAGACTACCAGGGATTGAAGAATATGTTACTTTCCGATCCTGCCATAAACAATGTAAGTATCTCTTCCGATATTCCCACAACCACAATTCATTTATGGGGAAATACCAGTTGGGAAGGTAAAGAAGAAGCAGATGAAAAGTTCTTGTATTTCTATACAACAAGTTTTGATTTTCAGCAAACCATGCAGCTCACTATCAAAGAAGGGCGCTGGTTTGAGAACACAACTGATTCTACTAACTATGTGATCAATGAATCGGCAGCCCTGCATATGGGAATGAAAAATCCTGTTGGGAAATGGTTCCAACAAGGAGAACAACGAGGAATTATTATAGGTGTAATTGAAGACTTTCACTTCAAATCACTTCGCGAAGTGATTGAACCATTGGTGTTTAGAACAGGGGACTATTTTAATTACCTTATCGTACGACATGAACCCAATGCTGAAAAACGAGCAATAGCAAAGCTCAGCGAAGTATGGGAATACTATAACCCGGAGTTTCCTTTCGAATATGAATCCCTGTCACAAGAACTTAATGACCTCTATATTGATGAACAAAGAAAAGAGATCTTATTCGCTACTTTTACTTTTCTCGCCATTTTTATTTCCTGCCTTGGATTATTTGGACTTGCTGCTTTCACAATAGAAAAAAGAACCCATGAAATTGCAATAAGAAAGGTATTGGGAGCAGGGGCTAATGATCTCATTTTAAACTTGTCGTCCAGCTTTCTGAAGTTGGGAGTGCTGGCAAACATCATCATTTGGCCGATCGCATGGGTTTTAATGCACAACTGGCTGGAGAACTTCACTTACAGGGTTAATATAGATTTCCTGTTTTTTGGTTACGGATTACTGATCACCATTACTATTATTATGCTCACAATAGCATATCACCTATTAAAGGCAATGAGAACCAGCCCCGTGAAGACACTTAATAACGAGTAAGTAATTTATTCCTTTCGCTTCAAATAAATGCTGCTAAGCATTCCCTGCAAATTGTAAACTGCAGGGCTCAGACACAGGCAATTTCGCTAATAGTTTCTTATCCACATAAGTGATGGTTTTGGGGAAGGTGTACTTCTTACTGCCTTCTTCTTAAGCCCAGGCTGATCGAGATCAGCAATAGTAAAACTGAGACAAATGCAGCGATCCTGGCCAGGTAATCTCCATACATGGAATAAAAAGTGATCTTATCATTGGCATTGATACTTTGCTTCAAAACGGTCGGGACCCAGTATCCGGATTCCTCCACGATGTCACCCCTTTGATTGATAAATGCGGAGATTCCCGTATTGGCTGATCGTGCGATGCTACGACGGGTTTCAATGGCACGCAGGCGTGAATAGATGAAGTGCTGCTTGTGACCCGGTGTATTTCCCCACCAGCCATCGTTGGTCACAATAAAGATGAGTTCAGCACCGTTTCGGGCAAATTCAGCAAAAAACTCCCCGTAAACGGATTCATAGCATATTACTGCAGACACCCTCAAAGAGTCATCCCGGGTCACAAACACCTTCCTTATATCGTCTGTGCCGAGGCTGCCCACTGTCCCACCCAGGTCGATGGCAAAGTTATCGAAGAAACCCAGGTATTGGGGGAAGGGCATTGTTTCAACACCCGGTGTTAACTTCGATTTATGGTAAACTTCAATTTCACCGAGTGCATCTATAAAGAATACTGTATTGTAAGCATCATAATAAGCATCTGCATCCCTGAATTTTCGCGCTGAGAATCTTAGCTCCTCCCCTTCTTCATACTCCCTGAAAGTGGATGCCCCTATAATGAAAGTCGCATTAGGATACGCGGAAATAAAGTTTTTAACTTGCCGGATGCTGGGACTTTGGTCAAAGCGATCCTCCCAAATGGCCTCTTGAATAGACGACTCCGGGCAGACCACAAAATCCGTATTATCATCGATGATAGTTTTTATCAGATCCAGATTCCGTTCCACGACTTCTTCAGGTGGAAGGGAATATTGTTCAGTATATGGGTTGATGTTGGCCTGCGTCACGATCACCTCCACGGGACGATCCTCTTCTTCATAAGCGTTGTAAATGATGATCGAGATCAGCAAAGGCAGCAGCAGGAAGAGCGCAGATGCCGTGCCCCATATGATCTTATCCTTAATAAGTTTCCTGTTCTTCCAGCCCAGGGTTATGAACTTATAAAACAGAATATTCAGCACTAATATCCACAACGTGCCACCAAAAGCACCGGTATACTCATACCATTGCACCCAGGAGGGAAAATTGGCAAAGGCATTTCCCAGGCTGAGCCAGGGCCAGCTCATATCCCAGTTCAGGTGCCAGTATTCGAAGCTCATCCAATAAAATGGTAGGATGAAGTAGCCATTGTTCTTCCCGTAAATATGTTTCTTGGTAAAGGAATAAATATTGAATACCAGCGCCATAAAAAAGGCATTGGCCACAAAAGCACCTATTGAGCCCACTTCCGTGGAGTTCCATATCCAGTAGGTGGTGAGCACATTCCAAAGCAAAAAGCCCGGGTACGTATATACCAGTACCGCGAAGCGATGAAAATCCTGTTTATTCTTGCTTATATAGTCCTCGATAAATAGGAAAGGAATAAATCCCAGGAGCATCAGCCCAGCAAAGCCATCACGCGGCCAGGCCAGAGAAAGTATTAGCCCCGATAGCAGTGAAAGTAATAGAAGATGCTTCTTTTTCATGTACTCAAAGATAAGGTATTTGAATAAAGCACAAAGAACATGGAAATGGATCGAGTCTCAAGTTTCGAGTTTTAGGTTTCAGTTTTCGAATCTTAACCCCCAAGCCCTTCAAGCTTTTCGAAATAATCCAGCACCTCAGGATTGGCAAGTGCATCCTTATTCTTGATCTCTTCCCCGAGTATGGCCTTTTTTACGGCGATCTCCACCTTTTTCCCATTCAATGTATAAGGCACACCTTCCGTTTCAAGGATGATGGCCGGCACATGGCGCGGGCTGCAATTGCTGCGAATAAGTTTGGATATTTTTATCTTGAGATCATCGTCAAGTGTGAAGCCTTCATTCAGTTTCACAAAGAGCACGACCCTTTCATCATCTTCCCATTTCTGGCCGATGACAACAGCATCCTCCACTTCATCCATATTTTCCACCACATTGTAGATCTCGGCAGTACCGATACGGACGCCTCCCGGATTTAGTGTGGCATCAGATCTTCCAAACATTGTAATACCTCCGTGCCCACTTAGCAGGATATAGTCGCCATGCCGCCAGATGCCGTCATAAACATCGAAATAAGCATCATGGTATTTCTTTCCATCCGGGTCGTTCCAAAAATATATGGGCATGGAAGGAAAAGCCGTCTTGCAAACCAGTTCCCCTTGCTTACCACTTATGCTCTGCCCGAAATCATCGAAGCTGTCCACATCCATTCCGAGGCCACGACATTGTATTTCACCCATATAAACTGGTAACATTGGGTTGCCAAGCATGAAGCAGGACACAATATCCGTTCCACCTGCAATGGAGGAAAGCTGCACATCTTCTTTCCATTGGCTGTAAACGTATTCAAAGCTCTCGTTGGAGAGAGGTGATCCCGTGGAGCAGATCGCTTTCAGGGCCGGGAATGCACTTATATCTTTTGGTACAACACCGGCATTTTCAAGACTGGCGATGTACTTGGCACTGGTGCCGAATATGGTTACATCCAGGTCTTTTGCCATATGCAGAAGAGCATCCGGGGCGGGATGGAAGGGATTGCCATCGAAGCAGACAATAGTCGAGCCAACTGCCAGGCTGCTGATGAACCAGTTCCACATCATCCAACCACAGGTGGTAAAATAAAAGATGGTATCCTCTTCATGCAGATTGCTGTGGAGGATAAGTTCTTTCAGGTGCTGGATGAGTGTACCACCGGCCGAATGCACGATGCTTTTCGGCAATCCGGTTGTCCCTGAAGAATACATAATGTACAGGGGATGATCGAAAGGCAGTTGTTCAAAGCTCATGTCACCTGTCACCGGTTCAGCAAAGTCCTCCCAGCTCACTGCATTAGCGATCGACGACGTATCAACATGATTTGTGTAATTGATCAGAACAACCTTCTCTACAGAGGGCAATTTATCAAGGATGCCTTTTAATTTTTCCTGAGAATCGAAACTCTTTCCTTTATAATAATAGCCATCGGCCGCAAAGATTACTTTGGGCTCGATCTGGCTGAAGCGGTCGAGTACGCCTTTGATACCAAAATCGGGTGATGATGAGGACCATATGGCCCCTAATGAGGATGCTGCCAGCATGGCAATGATGGCTTCAGGCATATTGGGTATGAACCCGGCTACGCGATCGCCTTTCTTTACACCAAGTTTCTTCATTCCTTCCGCCACGCGATGTGCCTGGTCATAAAGTTCGGCATAGCTGACACGACGTTCAAATTCTGATTCTCCTCGGAAGATGATGGCGGTCTTATCATCCCTTCTGGGCAAAAGGTTTTCGGCAAAGTTCAGCCTGGCACCTTCAAACCACTTCGCCCCCGGCATCTTTTTGGGATCATCCACAACTGTATCGAAATCTTTCGAATACCGGATACCGCTGAAGTACCAGAAAGCCCCCCAGAAGTCGGCGGGTTGCTCCACACTCCATTGAAAAAGCTCATCATATGTTTGAAAATCCTTCCCGAATTTTTCATTCACCTCCTCCATGAAGGTCTTCATACGGGAATGTTCAGAGCGCTCCACTGTGGGAGACCATAGTTTCTTATAATTCATACGTTCATTTTATGCTGCATTCGAATATCGGATATCGAATATCGAATATCGAATATTAAATATCGTGATCTAACTATTCACGTATCTGGCAATGACCAGCCTTTGTATCTCAGAGGTTCCCTCTCCAATCGGCAGCAGGCGTGCGTCGCGGTAGTGGCGCTCGATATCGTAATCTTTCATCAGTCCGTAGCCACCATGGATCTGAACTGCTTCATCGGCTACTTCCCTGGCAATTTCCGAGCAATATAGCTTAGCCATAGCCGATTCCTTGCCAAATGGCTTGCCGGCATCTTTCAGCCAGCATGCTTTGTAGAGCAGGTTACGCCCGAGTTCTATCTTCAGTGCCATGTCGGCCAGCTTAAAGGCATTCACCTGAAAGCTGTTGATGGTCCTGCCAAACTGCTTGCGTTCATTGCCATATGCCCTGGCCAGTTCAAAAGCCCCCTGTGCCAGTCCGAGGCCCATGGCACCAATCGACAGGCGCCCATTATCCAGCGTGCTGAGCATGATCTTGGAACCCTGCCCTATCTCCCCCAGTAAATGCTCTTTGGGTATGCGGCAATCATCGAAATATAGCTCTGCCGTATCGGAAGCCCGCCACATCATCTTGCCATGCATGGAAACCGTTTTAAAACCCGGCGTCCCTTTATCGACAAGAAAGGTTGTGAAAATCTTTTTCCCATTCTCCTCACCGCTAACGGCCTGTACTGAACTGCCGATGCTGATATCAACTGATCCGTTAGTAATGAAGATCTTTGATCCGTCAATAATCCAATCATCACCATCCACTTTCGCTGTAGTTTTGGAGCCACGTGAATCGGATCCGGCATTGGGTTCGGTCAATCCAAAGCCCCAGAGAGCCTTTCCCGTACACAGTTGCGGCAGATACTTCATCTTTTGTTCCTCACTCCCATAATAGTATATGGGGCCAATGCCCAGAGAGTTGTGTGCAGCCAGTGTCGCTGCCTGGGAACCGTCGATGCGTGCCAGTTCTTCCACCGCGATGATATATGAAAGGGTGTCGAGTCCCTGTCCACCATATTTCTCGGGCAGGTACATGCCAAATAAGCCAAGCTCACCCATTTTGGCGGTGATATCATACGAGAACTCAGCCTTTTCATCCAGCTCTTGTGCAACAGGTTTAATCTCCCTTTCGGCGAAATCACGCACCGTGTCACGTATCATTTGTTGCTCTTCTGATAGTTCGAAATTCATCTTTTCTTTGGTTTTGGATTAATTAATCGAATATCAAAATTTATTCCTTCTCCTCAACAACATCATCTTCAAGCTCTATCAATGCGGTATTCACCTCAACCATCTCGTTAAGTTTCACCAGGATCTTCTTCACCACAGCATCCTTGTTTGAAGTGATATTATTCTCCATCTTCATGGCATCGATTACCGCAACGATTTCGCCCTTTTTGATCTTCTTTCCTTCTTTTACATTGATC
This sequence comes from Bacteroidota bacterium, assembly GCA_003648575.1. Next base: position 8,993 of record QMPN01000020.1, on the reverse strand, counting down.
TTAAACACCTTGCCCGGGATAGGGGAAACGATGTGCTTACCGGCATCGAGGCTGTCGTCACCACCACCGGCTGAGAGTTCTGTATCGAGCAGGTCATTCCTGAACATCTGAAACTCGCCTCCATTGATCACAACCTTAGCATATTCATCATCACCGGGCTTGATCTGTGCAAAGAAACTGTCATCACCAATTTTGAAATCAACTTCGCCTGCGTCCAGATATTCCAGGGTGGCAGTCAGCTTTGACCGGCCTATTGCAAATTGCCATGTTTCATCATCACCTTTTTTCACCGGCACTTCTATAGTTGCGCCATCGATAGTCAGGTCGATCTTTTGTTCACCCCTCCAGAACCCGATCGAGTTCCAGACGTCGATGCTCTTGGGTTTATACTCATTCACCTTCTTTTCTGTGTTCAAGGTATAGAGCAGGTAGGCCACCATGGCGGTTGGCTGTTTCACCTCGTCTTTATTGTATGAATCCCTGTTAGGTGCAGTTTTTGTATCCACGGCTATAGTTGTTTTGCTTGTTGATTTTTGTGCTTTCATTTTTTCCAGTTCAGCCTCGAAGCGTTGTTTGGCTGCACCTGATTTATAATCACGGTACTGGTCTTCATGCATGGCAAATTCAAAGAGCTCCTCATCATCTTCACCTGTTTCCCATCCATTCTCCTTCATCTCTTTGCGGTACTTATCCAGTGCATCCGGATAAAATTCCTGTGGAACGCCATCATAAAACTCGCGTCCCTGAGATTTGGCTAACTCGATGATCTCCGGCGCCAGCTCGCCAGGAAGTTTCCCTGCCTTGCCAAGCACCATGTTCCATGCGTTGTCGTCCATCATGGAATAGCGTTCTTCTCCTTTGGCCATCTGCATCAGGTTGAGCAGGGCTATATTCTTCACATATTGGCTATATGGGGTCACCAGTGGTGGATAGCCCAGCTTAGGCCATACATATTCTACCTCCTCGAAAAGCTGGATGAGCAGCTCATCTTCTGAAAGTTCCGGTTTCCCACTCGACTTCAGCGAGAAGTTGATGCTGTCGTGCACCCCTTTGAGGTCGGCCATCAGGCTGCCCATCATCCCACCGGGAAGCCCTGACTGGATCAGCAGTGAAGACATGTACCTGTTCTTGGGGTTGATCCAGTATCCCAGGAAGTCGTCCATGAATTCCTGTGTCATAGCACGGGCTTCCATGTATGCCTTCATGTTAATGTCGGGCACTTCGAAGCCTGCATCTGACAGCATATCCCTGATAGTGATTACATCGGGGTGAACCATTCCCCAGGAGAGGGGTTCCATGGCCACATCCACAATATCAGCTCCCGCCCTGGCAACTTCCAGCATAGAAGCAACTGAGAAACCGGGTCCTGAATGTCCATGATACTGCACCAGGAGGTGCGGATATTTTTTCTTTATGGCGGCGGTGAGTTTCCCCAGTGTTTCCGGACGTCCGATGCCTGCCATATCCTTCAGGCAGATCTCATCACAACCGTATTCAGCTACCTTGTCAACCACCTTCATGTAATACTCAACAGTATGTATTTTTGAGTAGGTAATGCATAAAGCAGCCTGTGAGATCATTCCTGCTTCTTTAGCATACTTTACCGATAGCTCCAGGTTGCGGTGGTCGTTCAGGCCGCAAAACGAACGGGCAATATCCGTACCCTGAGCTTTCTTCACTTTGTACATCAGCTGACGCACATCTTTGGGTACCGGGAACATCCTGATCCCGTTCAGGGCTCTTTCCAGCATATGTGTCTTAATGCCAACATCATTAAACGGCTGGGTCCAATCCCTGACAGCTTTGTTTGGGTTTTCCCCGTAAAGCAGGTTCACCTGTTCAAAGGCACCGCCATTGGTCTCTACGCGGTCGAAACAACCCATGTCGATAATTACCGGAGCGATCTTGGTAAGCTGGTCTACCCTGGGGACATACTTTCCGGAGGATTGCCACATGTCGCGGTATACGAGGCTGAATTTTATTGGTCTCTTTTTAACCATATCTAGTATTTATTTTTTCAGTTTCTTGTTCCGTTTAAACATTCCATTTCGCTTTTCGCTTTTCGAGGAAGGATGCCATGCCTTCCTGACCCTCCTCGGAGGCACGCAGCTCGGCGATCAGCTTTGCCGTATAATCGATGGAATCTTCAAAATTGTATTTGTTATAAAGGTTGTAGATAAGTTCTTTGGTAGCTCCCATGGCTCCGGGCCCGCTGCTCATCAGCATCTTATGGGTAAAGGCCAGCTGTTCATCCATGGCTTCTTCTGTCTCGAACGACTTGTTCACCAGTCCGGCAACTTCAGCTTCCTTCCCCGGGAATCTCCTTCCTGTTATCATCAGGTCACGAGCCCTGTATTCGCCTATCCTTTTACACACATAAGGTGAAATGGTAGCGGGTGCAATGCCCAGTTTCACTTCTGCAAAAGCAAACTTGGTATCATCCATGCAAAACACCATATCGCATGCTGCCAGCAGTCCGTTGGCACCCCCGATAGCGGCACCATGAACAACAGCTATGGTCGGCTTCGTACAGGTATAGATGGCGTTGAAACATTTTGCCAGCTTTAGCCCATCCTGGTAGTTCTCATCGAAACCAAAGCGGGCGATGCCTTTCATATAGTTAAGGTCGGCTCCGGCACAGAAAGATTTTCCGCGTCCGCGGAGCATCACAAAGCGAACATCATCCATCTCGTTCACCTTTTCAAAGGCATCCACGATCTCGCCGATCATTTCTGCATTCATGGCATTGTGAACATCAGGCCTGTTCAGCCAAATGGTACCGGCATTATCGGTCATTTCAAACTCAATATTCTTATAACTCATACTGCTATTGGTTTACATTCTGAAAACACCGAATTTCTGATCCGGGAAAGGATTGTTCAGGGACATGGCAATGCCCATCCCTATAACTTTCCTGGTATCAACCGGATCAAGGATACCATCATCCCAGAGCCTGGAAGTACTATAATAGGCTGATCCTTCCAAGTTGTATTTATTCACGATATTGTTGCGCATCTTGTCAATCTCCTCCTGAGGCATTTCCTGTCCTTTGGCTAGGTACTGATCCTGTTTCACAGAGATGAGCACATTAGCAGCCTGCTGGCCACCCATCACAGAGATCTTGGCATTGGGCCACATGAAGAGCAGCCTGGGGTCGTAGGCCCTTCCGGCCATGCCGTAATTTCCGGCACCGAATGAGCCCCCGAACAATATGGTGAACTTGGGCACATTGGCATTGGCCACAGCATGTACCATCTTGGCGCCATCTTTGGCGATACCCCGATGTTCAAAGTCCTTACCAACGATAAAGCCTGTAATATTCTGGAGGAATACCAGCGGGATCTTTCGAGAAGTACATAGTTCGATAAAGTGAGTGGCTTTCACTGCAGATTCAGGCATCAGCACACCATTGTTTGCGAGTATCCCCACCGGGTATCCCATTATGCGGGCAAATCCTGTGACGATAGTTGGTGCATAGTTTTCTTTGAACTCATGGAATTTGCTCCCATCCACCATACGTGCGATCACCTCACGGGAGTCGACTGCCTTCTTAAAGTCGACAGGGGCGATACCGTAAAGCTCCTGCGGGTCATAAGCAGGTTCTTCAGGAGCAATTATATCCAACATTTGTTTCTTGTGCTCATCCATCGACTGAAAGATATTGCGACAGATCTGTATAGCGTGTGTATCGTTATCGGCCAGGTGATCGGCCACCCCGGAAATACGGGTATGCACGTCACCTCCACCAAGTTCTTCGGCCGTCACCACTTCGCCGGTAGCAGCCTTCACCAGTGGCGGACCACCCAGGAAGATGGTCCCCTGGTTTTTCACGATGATAGTCTCATCGCTCATAGCAGGCACATAAGCACCCCCCGCTGTACATGAACCCATTACGATGGCGATCTGTGGTACACCCATGGCGGAAAGCCTGGCCTGGTTGTAGAAGAAGCGTCCAAAATGATTCTTGTCAGGGAAAACTGTATCCTGTTCCGGAAGGAATGCCCCGCCAGAATCGACCATATATACTGTCGGGAGTTTGTTCTCCATGGCGATATCCTGGGCACGCAAATGCTTGCGGATGGTCCACTGCATATAGGTGCCGCCTTTCACGGTAGCATCATTGGCGATAATCACCGTTTCCCTACCCTGGACTACACCAATACCTGTTACAATCCCTGCTGATGGGAAGCCATTATCATACTGATCATAAGCAGCCAGTTGAGAGAGTTCCAGAAAAGGGGTGTTTGGGTCGATCAGTTTATTGATCCTTTCCCTGGCAAGTAACTTGCCTCTTTCCTTGTGTTTGCGGATGGCATTTTCCGAACCGCCACCAGTCACATCCTTAAGGATCCCTTTGTATTTATCGAGCAGTTCAAGAAAGGCTTTCTTGTTTTGTTTAAACTCCTTTGAGTTTACATCAATTTTGGTCTCTAGTTTGAACATCTGAAGGCTTTTATTTTAAAGAAGATAAAATGAACAATGTGGTATATTTCAATACAATATAATGCAATTATAACTAAAATTTACTACTTATGAAAATTAAGTTTTCAGTATATGTATGAGGCCCGAAAATGTTGACTCAGAGTCCAATTCGCACTGCCTCAAAAAGATATAAACAGAACTTGGAAATTTGGCATTTTTTTCTATCTTAGCAAGGAAGAATGGCATGCCAAATTAGCCCAAAATTCAACACTCAAAATTTAAAATTCGTAAGTATATGAGCTTCAATTATCCAAAGAAAGTTAGAATTGGTGATATCACCGTGAGGGACGGTTTTCAGCATGAAGAACAATTCATCCCGACAGAGGCCAAGCTATGGGTCCTTGAGCAATCGATCCTGGCCGGCTTTAGAAACATTGAGTCAACCAACTTTGGTAACCCGAAGGGGATGCCACAATTTGCTGATGCTGACGATCTGATGATGCGTTTGCATAAAAGCAAAAAGGTAAAAGACAAACTGGATGATGTAACCGTGACTGCGATCACTATTCGTGAGCGTTCCATCGACAGGGCCATACAGGCCAAAAAGGATGGATACGGACCTGACAGGATCCTTGTGATGGTATCTACTTCGGAATCACATCAGATGAAAAACTCCGGTCTGACTATTGCAGAGTATTTCAAGATGTGCGAGGAATACATTCCCAAATGTCATGATGCCGGTATCCTGGTAAATGGTACCGTAAGCACCATATGGGGTTGCCCCATAGAAGGCCCCACGGAGATGTCAAAGGCCATTGATTTCACCAAACACTTCCTTGATATTGGAGCCGACGACATTGAACATGCCGACCATGATGGTTCAGCATCCCCCGACAGGGTTTATAAATATTACTCCATGTTGTTGGATGCTATTCCGGACCCGGCAAAACATATCGTTCATTTCCACACATCAAGGGGATGGGGTATGGCAAATGTGCTGGCGGCTCTACAGGCGGGAATGACAAACTACGAATCAACCATGGGTGGCATAGGCGGACAGCCTGCCAATTTTGTGAGCGGCGTTCCCGTCTCAGGTACCGGCAACTACTATTACAAAGATCCGAATATCGTAGGGCTGGTCTCTACCGAAGACATGGTGGTAATGATGGATGAAATGGGAATCGATACAGGTCTTGATGTTGACAAGGTGCTGGAGATCGGCCGCATGGTTGAACGTATCTGCGGCAGGCCTCTGCGCTCCGAAGCCATCAAGAACGGTAGGATTCCGAAGGAGTTGAGCGGGAGAAAGTAAAAAGTGCACAATTGCTAGTACCTGGTTGCTAGTGCCTGATTGTATTTATTAAGTGAACAATTTCTTAATTATGTAAGTTATAGTTCCAGTTAGGCGCTATTCACTATATGTAATCTATGAGCTTAAAAATAATTGAAACACCCCGCGACGGCTTCCAGGGGATCCCGATGTTTATTCCCACGGCAGTGAAAACTGATTATATCAACCAGCTTTTAAAAGCAGGGTTTGAAACTGTAGAGGCAGGTAGTTTTGTTTCGTCAAAAGCGATCCCACAGATGAAGGATACGCCAGAAGTACTGGCAGGCCTTGATCTGGACGATACAAAGTCGATGGTGATGGCCCTGGTGGCTAACATGAAAGGCGGCCTGGAAGCTATCCGTTTCAATGTTATCGATCAACTCTATTTTCCTTTTGCACTATCAGAAACTTTCCAGAGAAAAAATATCAACTCTAACTTCGATAAGTCGAAATTGTTTGTAAGGGAGCTGCAAGACCTGGCGGAAGCAAACCTCAAGGAATTGCTGGTAGTAATCTCCATGGGCTTCGGAAATCCATATGGCGATTCCTGGTCTATCGATATGTTGGAGGACTTCTCAGGCTATTTTTATGAAGAGGGTTTTCGTGTGCTCCCCATTGCAGATGTGATTGGCCTGGCAGGGCCCGACCTGATCCATGACGTATTTAGCAGGCTCATCCCGGCATTTCCGGAAATGGAATTCGGTATCCACCTGCATACCATCCCAAATGAGTATTATGATAAGATAGATGCCGCCTACCAGGCAGGCGTCAGACGCTTCGATACTGTTCTTGGAGGCATCGGAGGCTGCCCCATGACAGACCGTGATCTCCTCGGAAACCTGAATACGCTATCACTGGTGGAGTATTGTGAAAAGAATAATATTGAACATGGTTTGGATGCTAAACTTCTGAGGAAAATTGCATCTAGATACAGCTTTTAGAATGATGAGATCCTAATGAATAGTGATTATTGAAGATTGGTAATCATGAGTTTTGAATGGAGATAGTAGAATCCACCTAGAACCTAGCAACATCTCTTTAAATTTTTGAAAGTTTAAACGTCTCCTTCACCCTCACTCCTTTTTCCGTTTCCTGAATAGTGCAGCACTCATTGTAAAGGTCATGCTCAAAAAAGAGGATGTAATCGCCCGGTATGGCTTCTGAATAGAACCTGCTTTTATCTTCAAGGGTTAGCAGGGGCTTCGTATCATAGGCCATGATCCATGACATGGGAATATGTGGTGTTGCCGGCAGGAGGTCGGCCATAAAGGCTATCGTCCGGCCATGATATGAGATCAAGGGGATGATCTGTCCTTCGGTATGCCCATTGTAGATCCTGACGGAGATGTGTGGCAGTATCTCGCCTTCCTCTTCAATTAGCTTCAGCTTACCACCTTCCTGTATGGGGAAAATATTTTCTTTCAGGAAGGACGCGCTTTCGCGATGGTTCGGATCTGTCGCCCAGTCATGTTGTGCACGGCTGACCCAATAGGTGGCATTGGGAAATGCTAATTCGTATGCTGTTTGGTCATCATTATATTTTATGCTGCCTCCGCAATGGTCGAAATGCAGATGGGTAAGGATCATGTCGGTTACATCTGATGGTTTGAAGCCGTACTTGGCCAGTGAACCTTCCAGGGTGTCATCCCCGTTCAGGTGATAGTGTTTCAGGAAACTATGTTCCTGTTTGTCGCCAATGCCATTATCGATCAGGATAAGCCTGTCCTCATCTTTGATGAGAAGGCAACGCATGGCCCAGTTGCAAAGGTTGTTCTCATCAGCAGGATATTGTTTTTGCCAGAGCACCTTTGGCACTACACCAAACATAGTCCCACCATCTAACTTCAGGTTTCCGGTTTCTATTGCAAATAGATTCATTTCAGTTTTGAGTGTTAAATCTAATCCTAATTGTAGTTATTTCGACCTGAGGGAGAAATCTATATGCTAATTTTTATGAACAGATTTCTCACTGCGTTCGAAATGACGTTAAGTTGAACTTTCATATTAACCAATTATCAATTAGAAAGTTCATTCAGGGCGAAGGCATAGGCCCCGACGGCGACGGCCCGTGATGTTCCAAGCCTCGAAATACCTACGGCTACTTTCTTCACCGGGTCATAATCAACTGTTTTGTCGCTAAAAGGCACTTTTACCGGTACAGATGTATCTTTTATAAAATCCTTGAAGCAATCCTCATTCCTGAGATTGTAGGCCAGTATCTCCATCCTGGGCAGTTCATTGCCACTAATTTCTTTATAAGACCAGTTCATCTCATCCACCAGTTGCTGAAGGAAGAGCGGCCAGGCGCCGGCAAGTCCTCCTCCAATGACAACAAGGCCATCAGTCAGGGTAACCGCATCAGCTATGCTGTTGCCGGCCACTTCTGCCAGCTCAGAAAAGGCTTTCCTGGCGGCTTCTCCCTTTCCTTGATCTTCACCCATTCCGATCTTATAGATCATTTCCGGCTCCGGAATCTCATTCATCGGCAGACCTGCCTCCCGGGCGTAGACCCGCTTTATGGCACGGATGGTTACGCTGTCTTCTGCACTGGTTTGCGGATATAATTTATTACGCATGCGGTTGATCTCTGCCCCTGCAGAATTATCACCGGTAAACAGTTCACCATGCCTGACGATCCCGCCACCAAATCCGGTACCGAAGGTCACACCAAGCAGGTTATTATATTTCCTTGTACTCCCGGCATTTTTCAGCGCTTCGTTCACTTCCGGAAGCAGTCCTGCTATGGCTTCTCCATATGTAAAAAGGTCTCCGTCATTATTGATAAAAACCGGTATTCCAAAATGCTCTTCAAGCATGGCTTTTAGCGGCACGCCTCCTCTGAACAGAGGAAGGTTCTCCAGGTCGCCGATAATGCCCTTGTTGAAATCTGCCGGGCCCGGGAAGCAGAAGCTGATTGCTGAAGCCTTCTCTCCTGATTGTTCTTTCACCTGCTCAAAGCCCTTGATGATCATATTGAGCATTTCGTCCAGTGTATCCACAGCTGCGGGGTAGCGGAACTTATCGCCAATCAAAATCCCCCCTTTCACAGCAAAAAAATCAAAATTTGTGCCACCGGCATCGAGGGAAAGTATGGTCCTTTTATCTTGCTTATAGTCCATTGATAGGAATTTTTATGCAAGATAGTAAATGAATAGTGAACAGAGGAGTATAGAATGTTGAATAATAATTCCGCACTCCATACTCCTCTGTTCCTCTATTCTATAAACTTACGTTTCTGGGT
>QMPN01000019.1 GCA_003648575.1 Bacteroidota bacterium | reverse complement strand
CCGCCTATCCTCAAAACTGAAATATGCGGGTACCCTGGCCATGGTTGGAACAGGCTTCATCCTGTTGATGCCCGGTGCCGGGGGTGGCACTATGATGCATGGATTCAGCTATATGTTACCGGGAATCATGATGGATGTTGCTTACGGAGCCAGCAGGGAACGGCTGCAACTCTTGTTTGTGATTGCGCTCACAGCCGGTTTTGCATACATGCTCATCCCGCTAAGCAGGTTAATACTGAACATGACCACCGGATATCCATACATGGCCATAGTTAAGCATGGCGCCGCATATACATTACTTAGCTTTTTCTTTTTCGGAATGATTGGAGGCTTGCTTGGTACCGGACTAAACAGTATTAAAAACAAATTTATCGAACAAAAAAAATGAAACACCTGATCACAACAAAAACCAAATTTTTCAGATTGGCCTTTGCCATGACAATGATCCTTTTCGTAGCTTTTGCATGTAAAAAATCAGAAGAAAACCTACCTCCAACCATCACCCTTCTTCCCGGCAGTGGATATGTTCATAGCGATACTATGCTTGCAAGTGGTGCCGACATTAAGCTCAGGGTGCAGATGCAAAAAGGCGACCTGAACATGACCAATTTCCTGATCGATGTATATACCGACAGCGTTAGCCGTTATTTTGATACCGGGATGAACATTGAATACCTTATATGGGAAGGTGCATTTATTAAAACACTGGCCCCCATCGAAGACTGGAAATTCATGGTGATCGACCGGGAAGGGAATGCCACAGCAACCAGCATCAAGATCAGCCTCGACACAAGCGCACAATTCACGCCCCTGCTCTCTTATTCTCCTCTCGATTTTGGCACACAGGATAATCAACAGTTCGGTGGATGTTACAACATCAGCGACAGCAGTATGTATTTCCATGCAGCAGTAGCTGCCGACACATCACTGCAAAAGGGCATCGACATGCTTTGTTATTATGATGATGTCGATAAAAATACCATCACCTCTTCAGGTGCCAATATCGAAGACGGCATTTTCCCGGTGAATCCATCAAACTGGAGCTACATAAACACAACGAGGTACTATGAAACCTCCCTGTCGGCAGATGACTTTAATACAGCCACTAACGATAGCATCCTCCTTGCAAATTACGATGAGGGTGAGGCAAAGCGTAAAGCAAAAAAACTTGCTGTTGATGATATCTATACCTTCCGTACCGAAAGCGGCCGGCTTGGTATCTTTAAAGTGAATGCCGTAAACGGCACCAACGAAGGAAGCATCAACATCAGTCTGAAAGTACAAGAATAAATGCACAAGCTGCATCGAATACTTTTTCTTGTTATCATGCTTTCGGGAGTCCATATTACCTCCCTGGCGGATGGTGATATCGTACTCAAGGGATGGATAAAAGATGCATACAATAAGACAGCCCTGGAAGATGCACACGTTATCCTGGAGGATTTACAGGTAGGTACTACAACCAACCATAAAGGTATGTTTGCCTTTTCCAGGCTTTCTAAAGGCGCCTATCATCTGACCATCAAACACATTGGTTATCATGACTATAGCACAGAGATCATACTTGACTCAGTGCTTACAGAGCTAACTTTCCTGGTCAGGCCCAGAGTGATTGAGATCGATCCTGTTACCATCACCGCCACGCTGAATAAAAGGAAGACATCGGTGATGCCTGCCAGGGTAGCCTCTATCCCGGCGCGGACCATTGAGCGTATGCCAGCTAATAATACCGACGATATCCTTAATGGAGTCGCGAATGTATATGTACACAGGCCATGGGGTATCTTTTCGAAAAGTGCCAGTGTGACCATGCGGGGGCTCCCCGGAAGTTCACGCACACTCATCTTGTTGGATGGTGTTCCCATGAATAAGGTTGGAGGTGGCTCGGTGAACTGGAATATCATAGAGCCCTATGATATTGAAGATGTAGAAATAGTAAAGGGGCCGAGTTCGGCCATCTACGGAAATAACGCCATGACAGGGGTCGTAAATATTAAGACCAAAAAGCCTGACGATCAGCTTGAAGGGAATGTCAGAACATTTGGCGGATCCCTGGGAACCTTTGGCGGGGCTTTTAACATTGGCGGCACAGACCTCTATAAAGGTTCAGGCCTGTATTGGAAGCTCAACGGCTTTCTGCGTAACGGTGACGGATATATCAACGAGCCGGAAGAGACACGGGATTCAACTGATTCCAAGGTCGATCTGAATGAGTATAGTGCCGGCATACTGGCAGGATACCGCTTCGACTCTGTCACAACACTCGACTTCAGCTATCGCTATTACTTCGGCCAGTTTGGAACCGGAACTAAAGTTTTTGAGAATGAAGGTGCTTATGACCAATACCAGAGCCAGCTGATCGTTGCCAGTTTTGATTCCCAGCTGGGGAAGTTCAAGCTAAATACCAGGGTATATTATCAGCTGGAAAATTATTATCGGCAGAGTGAAAGCCTCAGCAGCTCAGGAAAATACAAGCTCTCAGACACATGGATTGCCAAGCATGATTATGGAGTCTGGTTTAACATATCACGAAATTTTTTCCGCAACCACCTCCTTACGACAGGTTTTGAAATAAAACAGGGTGATATGGATGCCAATCAGGTTTACCGCACCTCAACAGATGATGTTACCTATGGTGGCGTGTTAAGCTTCTTCGGCATTTTCCTTCAGGATGAGTATCAGATATCCAAAAAGTTTTCTGCCATTGCAGGACTACGATTCGACTATGCCCGCTTTACAGATGGCTTCCAGGATGTGCAGAATCCTACCAGCAACACGGGTTTCATCAGGGATATCTCAGACGATTTTACCGATAGCGACTGGCAGCAATTCAGTCCCAAGCTGGCCCTGCAATATAATGTACGCAGGGACCTGGGCATTTATGCTTCCGTAACAACAGGCTTCATGCCTCCGAAGATCGATGATATGGTCAAGTCGGGTAAGATATCCAAAGGCTTCAAGCTTGCCAATCCCGGTTTGAAACCTGAAACTCTGATCAATTATGAGCTGGGCTTAACATGGATGGTCAATGATAAGATATCCATTGAGCCTTCTGCATATTATTCCAGGGGATACGACTTTCAGTATTTTGTTGCAACCGGCGATTCCGTAGATACGGGAGGCACCGACCTGAAACCGGTGCTGCAACGTCAGAATATCGCCGAAATAGAGATTGCCGGTGCAGAAATTACAGCCCTCTGGAAGGTCCTGGATAATCTCTCTTTATCTGCCAATTATAGCTTCAACTATTCAGAGATACTTGAATTCAACGATCCGAATAATGAAGATAAAGACCTGACCGGGAAGGGCCTGATCGAAGTACCTATCCATATGGCCAACTCCAGCTTCAGCTGGCAGAATAAGGTGGTAAATGTCATGTTTGAATGGCATTTTCTGGGAAAGGAATGGTATAATGATGAAAATACACAGTATATCGAACCGCATCACCTGTTTGATCTAAAATTAACAAAGAAGCTACCACAGGGTATCGGCTTTGCTTTTACCGTAAAAAACATTTTCGATGACATGACCGTCGACCGGAAAGGGAAACTGCCACCGGGCCGCTTTGTGATGTTTGATGTTGTGTTTGAATTTTAAGAGAATTAGCGTCTCAGGGTGAAATTCTCTCCCAGGTATACTTTTCTTACGTGCTCATCTGCAGCAAGTTCTTCTGAGCTTCCTGCCTTCAGGATGCTCCCTTCAAAAAGAAGGTATGCGCGGTCGGTGATGTTGAGGGTCTCATGCACATTGTGATCGGTGATCAGTACACCTATATTTTTCTCGATGAGTTTGGAAACAATCGTTTGAATATCTTCCACAGCAATAGGGTCGACACCGGCAAAAGGTTCATCCAGCAGGATAAAGCTGGGATCTACTGCCAGGGCCCTGGCTATCTCAGTCCTTCTTCGTTCACCCCCCGACAACTGTATGCCATAGCTTTTGCGAACATGCTGTAAGCCAAACTCCTCCAGCAGTGACTCCAGGCGATCTTTTTGCTCTGTCTTTGGAAATTTTGAGAACTGCAGCACTGCACGTATGTTGTCTTCAACACTCAGTTTCCTGAATACAGAAGCTTCCTGTGCAAGATAACCTATCCCTGCCTTCGCCCTTTTGTACATAGGGTAATCCGTAATCTCGGTATCGTCGAGGAAAACCTTTCCGGAAAATGGTTTGATCAGGCCTACGATCATATAAAATGAGGTGGTTTTTCCTGCCCCGTTAGGCCCCAGCAAGCCAACGATCTCTCCCTGGTTCACCTGAAAAGAGACATCCCGGACTACGGTCCGCTTGCCATATTTTTTAATGAGGTTCTCAGTTCGTAATATCATAGACTTATCAAAGTTAACTAAAAAGAAAGTGCTGCAGAAATAAACACACCAAAATTTCTGGGTTCATTCTGATCGCGGTGGCTGAGCCTCCATATAGCATCTATCCTGATGAACTTAAATATGTTCTCTATCCCTACTCCTGCTTCATAATATGGTGTTGCTGTCTCGATCTGCTCTCCCGGAAATTCTGAATATTCCTTATTCGCATCCGATAAGGAGCCAAGCAAGGCCCTGCCATGAATCACTCCCCTCCACTTCAGCTTGCGTATGAGGGGAATATGGTTCAGGAAAAAGCCGTCGAAATGATGCGTATAATACAGACTCACGTACTGATCGTGGATCAGTTCATAATAGTTCAAAAGGTTATATGCGTACTCATCGAAGAGGAAGGTTTCGTTTGCCGGCTGAAGCTTCAGAAGCGGATATGGCAGGGTGCCCCAGATCTTCCCTGTCTCAAGGATATATTTTGACCATCCAATAGACAAAACGTTGAACCATTGTTTCATCTGAAATTGCAGGCGGTGATATTCATACTCACTCAGGAATACCCCCGGGATACCGTAGCCATAATGCAGCTCAAAAACAGGATATTTTGTGCCTACCGTTATCCTGGTAAACTCCCCATCTATATATCTTTCCTTAAATGCCCATCGGGTTTTAATACCAATTTCGGCCGATATAATATTATCCTCCACTTCTGGTTCATCGGGCTCAGGATAAACGATAAACTTCGAATCCCCTACGGGGAACAGCTTGCGATGAGCAAAGCTGAAGGTATTCGAAAAGCCCTGCACCCATTCATGCTCATATTCGATCTTATAGCGTTCCAGCATCGACAGCTTATCGGCCGGGTTCCGTCTGAAGAAAACGGCAAAAAAGTTCTCCTGGCTAAAAGCATCCTGGCTTTGGCCGAGCTGTACCATATCATATAAATAGGAGACACTGATCGTTCTCCGCGGATTTTTCTCGACCATATAAAGGAAACCTATGCCGCCTTTAAAGCGTTTATCTTTCGTTCCGTAGGCCACATGGCCTTCAAGCATCAGTTTATTGCTGAACTGGTTGCTGGTACGTCCGCCAAACCTGAAACGCGCACCTTCGATAGAATTGAAACTGAGCAACTTATAATAGGGCCCCAACTCAAAATTGCCCCATATGTAATAGCCATTGATCAGCATATACCCCAGGTCCATGTATGTATCGAACAAAGGAATGCCCTTAATGGAATCGATCATTTCATAGATCCCCTCCTCCCTGCCGGTAAGGCTGTCATGCCTGGCCAGCTCCCAGTAAAGCTCATCTTTCTCCCGGGCATCATCCTCTACTACTACCCCCACCGGGCTCTTATAAAACTCATCCTCGTGGGGCTGGTTCAGGATGAAATTCCTCGATGATGTGGAGCGGTGCCCATACACACCAATGGTCTTTGACTTCTTCGTAAAGTTGAAATCACCCATCAGGTAATCTTTAGTAAGCATCCAGTACTGTCCGTTGATAAGGCTGTATTCCTGGCGGACGATGCCAGCACTTACAAAGTTCAGGTTCATATCACCTGCCATCACCATATCCACCTCTTTCACCGCAAAAGTGGTATCATGCACCCAGAAAGTACCTGCAAATGTCAGTTCCTGCTTCCGACGGGGCTTAAACATGATATGATAACACCATTGATCCCCGATAAAGGTGCTGTCGACAAGGTAATACCTGTAATATGTAAGACCGAAATTTGCCACTGGTGAAACAAAATTCTTCTGAAACAGCGTAATGTAGTTATCGTAGATATTCACATTGGCATTCAGGTCACCCATGAACTGTGTAATACTCTCGTTCTCTATGCCTGAAAGCTTCGACGCCTTGATGATCTCCAATCTGTCTTTAGGGTTTTTACGATAATAGATATCTGACATCGTTTCCGATAAGAATATCGGCAGGTATGCCTTCCCGTTCAGGGTAGAGGTATCCATGTAGGTGAAAATAAAGTCGAAAGGCATAAAAAGCTTTCTGTCCTGCAGCTTCTCAGTAATATTATTCGCATCGAATTGCATCTTGGTGTATACTTCAAACTCGTAAGCATCGAACTCTTTCTTATTGTTCACCTCCTTGTTCTCAATCACTTTACGCAGTATCACCTCCGCAGGATTTTCTCCTGGCAGGATCACTACTTCATCCAGCAATATATTATCGGGATTCAGTGCAAAATCAAGTTGCTGGAAAATACGTGGTGTCACTTTCCGGATTTTTGATATATATCCTACATAGCTGGCAGTGAGCGAATCACCCGGTGAGAAGGTCTCTATGGAATAATGGCCATCAAAGTCGGAGGTAGCTCCGATGATAGTTCCTTCAAAGAAAATATTCACAAATGGGATGGGTTCACCTGTATTAACATTCGTGACAGTCCCCATGATTTTTGTCAACTGTGCATGGGCATATACCGTCGACACCAGGGGTATCAGCAGGAATACTAAGAGACGCATGAACAGCTGATGCTTCATTTCCCGGTTTTATGCCGCTCATGAAAGAACGGACTGTAAGTTAATACTGACTTCAAGCTGATTGCAGCTCCTCCCAAAATTCAAGGGCTCTGCGAGTATGGGGTATAACAATTGTACCTCCGACAAGGTTTGCCACGCCGAAGATCTCCATCATCTCCTCCGTGTTCACACCCTGTTCGTGGCACTGAATAAGGTGGTACTTGATACAATCATCACAACGCAGGACCATTGAAGAAACAAGGCCAAGCATCTCCTTGGTACGTGTATCGAGTGCCCCATCCATATAGGTATTGGTATCGAGATTGAAGATCCTCTTAATGATCTTATTATTCTCTGCCGATAACAAGCGTTCGTTCATCATCTGCCTGTAGGCATTGTATTCCTTGATCTTGTCACTCATATCACTCCGCTTATTAGATGATCCCTTCTTTAATGATATCGTGCATATGCACAACGCCGACGTATTCGCCATCTTTGAGGACGGGAACTTGTGTGATCTTATTCTCCCGCATCAGCTCGAGGGCATTCACCACCAGTTCTTCTGAGTCGATCGAGCGCGGGTCTTTTGTCATGATATCGAAAGCTGTCAGGCGTTCCATCTCTCCACCTTCTTCCAGCATGCGTCTTAGGTCACCATCAGTGATGATCCCGATGAGGATATTACCATCAACCACTGCAGCTGCACCCAATCGTTTGGAAGAGATCTCCATGATTGCCTTTTTGATATCATCGGAAGGCTTAACCATGGGCTTTTCATTCTGCGTATAAAGGTCAGAAACTTTAAGGTACATCCTCTTGCCAAGGGCTCCGCCGGGATGAAAACGTGCAAAGTCTTCGGCAGTGAATCCGCGGCATGAAAGCAGGGCCATAGCCAGAGCATCACCCATCACCAGTTGAGCAGTGGTACTGGCAGTCGGCACCAGGTTATTCGGACAAGCCTCTTTTTCTACAGTCGTATCCAGAACCAGGTCGGCCTGCACAGCAAGGTATGAGGCCGTATTGCCCACGATAGCAATGAGAAGATTCTTCCTGCTCTTCAACAAGGGGACAAGGACCTTTATCTCGGGAGTTTCGCCACTCTTCGACAAGCAAATGATAATATCGTCCTCACGGATGATGCCCAGATCACCATGCACCGCGTCAGCAGCATGCATGAAAATTGAAGGCGTTCCCGTAGAGTTCAGCGTAGAAACGATCTTCTGGGCAATATTTGCACTCTTACCAATGCCTGTGATGATAACCCTGCCTTCCGACTGAATGATTCCTTCCACAGTTCTTACGAAGTCATCATTTATGGATGATTTCAAGTCTGAAATTGCATTTACCTCATTATCAATACTTGCAATTGCGATATCACAA
Organism: Bacteroidota bacterium; assembly: GCA_003648575.1. Next base: position 15,773 of record QMPN01000019.1, on the reverse strand, counting down.
ATTTCTTCTGATGATTTTATTAACACTTTTTTAAAATTTTTTATTCCGAAAGAAGTTTTTTTTCGTTATATTTGTTTTAGCGGGAATATTGATTTAAAACTTAATCGAAAATGAAGAACTTAATTAGTTTAATTATAACGATAATTATTCCTGTAAATTTTTCACTCTGGCCCTACAAAGATATTGATTTTTAAGATTTGATGAATATGGCTGAGACTAAGGAACGCTCCCTGCACGAATTGTTGAAGAAGATTTTTGGGTTTGATAGCTTTAAGGGAAATCAGGAAGCCATTATTGAAACTGTACTCAAGGGCAATGATACTTTCGTAATCATGCCTACCGGCGGCGGTAAATCGATGTGTTATCAGCTGCCTGCCCTTACCAAGAGTGGGACCGCTATCATTATATCCCCGCTTATTGCCCTCATGAAGAACCAGGTGGACACCATCCGGAACTATGGCACTGAAGAAGGCATTGCCCATGTGATGAACTCTTCTCTTTCCAAAGCAGAACTCAATGAGGTCAGGGCAGATTTGGTCAGTCAAAAGACTAAGTTGCTATATGTAGCTCCGGAATCACTCACCAAGGAAGACAATATTGAATTTCTCAAAACCATTGATATATCCTTTTATGCCATCGATGAAGCCCATTGTATCTCTGAATGGGGGCACGATTTCAGGCCTGAATACCGGCGCCTGAGACCTATCATCAATACCATCGGACAAAAAGTCCCTGTGATGGCACTGACTGCCACGGCAACACCCAAGGTTCAGCATGATATACAGAAGAACCTGGAGATACTCGATGCCGAGGTCTTTATGTCATCCTTCGACAGGGCCAACCTCTACTATGAAATCAGGCCCAAGACCAAGAGCGTTATTCACGACATCATAAGGTATATCAAAAACCACCTGGGAAAATCCGGCATCGTATATTGCCTGAGCCGGAAGAAGGTGGAGGAACTTGCGAATGCTTTCCAGGTGAATGGCATCCGTGCCCTACCCTACCACGCCGGCCTGGATTCCATTACACGGAAGACCAACCAGGACAAGTTTCTGATGGAAGAAGTAGATGTGATCGTGGCTACTATAGCATTTGGGATGGGGATTGACAAGCCGGATGTAAGATTTGTCATCCACCACGATATCCCTAAAAGTATTGAAAGCTACTATCAGGAAACCGGCAGGGCCGGCCGTGATGATGGGGAGGGCAATTGCATAGCCTTCTATAGCTATGACGACATCATCAAGCTGGAGAAGTTCATGAAGGGCAAGCCCGTGGCAGAACAGGAGATTGCCAAGGAGCTTTTGCATGAAACGGTATCCTATGCCGAATCGGCAGTATGCAGACATAAGTTGCTGCTGCACTACTTTGGAGAGGCGCATGAGAAAGAAAACTGCGGTGCCTGCGACAACTGCCTGCATCCCAAGGAAAAATCTGAAGCCAGCCCGGATATTAAGACCGTACTGGAGGCTGTGGTCTCGATGAACCAGCTTTTCAAGTCCAAACACATTGCCAACGTCCTGACAGGGAAAAACACCGCTGCAGTTAAATCATATAAGCACAACAATCTGGACATTTACGGCAAAGGTGCCGACAGGGATGAAAAGTACTGGAATGCTGTGATCAAGCAGTGCCTGATCAGAAAATTCCTGATCAAAGATATCGACAACTATGGCTTGCTGAAGATCAGCCCCGAGGGTGAAGGCTTCATCAAGAAGCCTTATTCCATCATGCTTGCTCAGGACCATGATTATTCTAATGAGGAGGATGGAGTATTTGCCACATCGCATAAGACGAGTACAGCTGATCAGACCCTCTTCACTATGCTAAAGGATCTGAGGAAGGATATCTCTAAACGCGAAAACCTGCCTCCTTTTGTCATCTTCCAGGACCCATCGCTCGAAGACATGGCCATCCAGTATCCTGTGAAAGAAGACGAACTGCAGCATATTACCGGTGTAGGTGCAGGAAAAGCCCATAAATACGGTAAACCTTTCCTGGAGCTAATCGCAATATATGTTGAAGAAAACGACATCATCCGTCCGAATGATATGGTCGTGAAATCGGTTGTAAATAAATCCGGATTAAAGGTATTTATCATCACCAATATCGACCGCAAGATCTCCCTCAACGACCTGGCCGATGCCAAGAACCTTAGCCTGTCGGAGCTTCTCGACGAGCTGGAGCGCATTGTGGCATCAGGAACAAAGATCGACATCAACTATTATATCACGGAGCATATCGACGAATATCACCAGGAAGAGATCTATGAATACTTTGGCGAAGCCGAATCTGATTCCATCCAGGAAGCGCTTGAAGAACTGGGAGAGGAAGAATTTTCAGAAGAAGAGATCCGGCTTATCCGTATTAAATTCATGTCAGATGTCGCAAATTGATTCCCCGTTAAAGATGAGAAATATATTAATGCTGATGATGGGGCTGTTGCTGTTGTCTTCCTGCTATCCCACCCATGACACTGAAATACTACCGCCTCCGAATAACCTGATCGACCAGGAAAAGGTCGTGATGATCCTGGCAGATATCGAGATTGCTGAATCAGCCCTCCGGCAGAAACAAAACCATGCGCACGAGATTGGAAATACAAAAGAAATCTATTACCGGACGATCTTTAATAAGTATGAAGTTACAAGAGAACAATTCGACAGCAGTATGACTTTTTACAGGCAAGACCTGGACGTAATCGATAAGATCTATGAGGAAGTTATCACACGCCTGAGTGTGATGGAAAGCGAGATTGAACTGGAGTAAATTTGAATTGCTATTGGAATTCCTGATTCCCCTTCTATTGTTGCACGTAAGTGCAGCTACAATTCTCAAGGGAACCTGAGATAAGCAGGGAGTAAGTCCACTCGATGGTTTCATCCGTTTTGTACTGCCCACTGCCCTGAATCTGCCAGCCCTCGCTATTGATCTGCTGATAAACAACAATGGAGCTGCCGGCGACGACAGCCGTATCGGCCTCCCCTGCATTGGAAAAAGCAAAATTATGAATCAGCACCTGGGATGAATTTGAGGGATCCTTACTAATGTTGACCAGGTATTTGCTTTTTCCGCAAACTTCATTATTCACGCTCCATTCACCTACGAATTTATCCCTGGCATCGGGCACCGGCGAAGGATTGTTATCATCGCTGGTATCGCAAGCACCAAGAATTAGTACGGCCATGATGAGGCTAAATACTGATATTTTACTGTTTCTGAACATATCTATTTTCTTTTTGGTTTCCCGTTAAACAGGAACACAATGAATATGAATGCGCTGAATGACAGGGTGGTGATTACCTGTATATCGAGAGGTGTAGTTATAAGTTCACCACTGAGCCATCCTATTTGTATACAGATAAACTTAAGCAAATAGTATACCACTTTACTAAACACAATTGAGATGAGTATGGAGAGCAGTGCCATTTTTGTTTTGTCAATGAGGAACCAGAACAACCAGACATTCAGCAGCAGCTCTGCTGCCATAAGCGTTGCTTTAGTGATCGATGGATGTGCTCCAAGAAAATAAGACACAAAAGGCAACAGCAATGCAAGTATCCAGCCATTCCACCTTGGAGTATAGGCAAAAGCAAGGATCAGCGTCATGCGCATGGGATCAAGAATGTATACAGGATATCCGAAAAGTCTTGAGATATCTCCCATATAGATAATAAATAAAACAGCTATGGCATCCAGCAGTAAAGTAGATGAGATATTGATAATAAGTTTTGTTTTCATACCGTAAAGTTACGGCAAAAAACAAATTCACAAATGCTAATCAAGTAAAATGACCCTACTCATGTTTTCATGCTCCTCATTTCTGATGAGTCGCACAAAATATGTTCCTTCGGGCAGGTGCCCCAGGTCAGTTGTCAGGACATGGCTTCCTGCAGACAATTGTGTCGGTGCAGTCTGTGATACTTTGCTGCCAACAAGGTTATATGTTTCAAGGCGGTATAAGGCCGCTCCTTCCGCTTCCACGCGCACATTGACCATGCCTTTGGATGGGTTAGGATAAACAAGTAAATTGTTCTCTGAAAGGGATATTTCATCATCGATACCAACCATTGACCCTCCTGCAGCGATAATGGCGGCATTAATATTTTCCTGTGTAGGCTCCCAGATATAATGTTCAAGGATGAGCCTGTCGGGGGCAATCAGAATGACTGTCGGGGTAGACAGAACCATATAATTCGTGTAAACCTGGTTTCCTCCACCCTGGCTTCCACTAACAGATGGGATCGTAATGCCATGTATGGAATCAAAGTATGCAACGCCATTATTATCATCACCCCAGGCGATCTTCAGAAAGTGCACATTACCTGCATTCTCCCCAAAATCTTCATAAGAAGCCTGGATATCAGGGGCATAAAGCCCACATGGGCCGCAGGATGTATTAAAGAAATCTATGACAACCAGTTTCCCTTCATCCAGAATGGGAAAGAGTTCGATATTATTTCCATAGATATCCTTCACTGAGAAATTAAGCGCAGTATCGAGTTGTGACTGGCTAACAGCCGTTTGAAAAGCAAATAAGAGGAGAATGAGATAAGTAAATTTTTTCATGTCTGGGATTTAGTGCGCAACCATATATTTACATATAACAAAAAGAGGCCCTTAAAGTTCACTAAATATCTTTTCTGCCAGGCGGCTGGCCCCAATGCGAAAGTAATGCTTGTTCAACCATTCATCACCTAGTATGGAGGCTGTCAAAGCATGATATTTCAATGCAGTTTCAGGATCAGCAATGCCTCCTGCTGCTTTAATCCCAACCATCTTGCCGGTCATTACATGGTATTCTCTGATGGTATCGATCATAATAAGAAAAGCTTCCAGCGTTGCTGCAGGCTGAACCTTCCCTGTAGAGGTTTTGAGGAAGTCGGCACCGGCAAGGAGTGCGATCACGCTGGCCTTCCTGATATTTTCAATACTTTCCAACTCACCCGTTTCCAGGATCACTTTCAGGTGTGCATCACCGCATGTGGCTTTTACAGATCTTATTTCATTGGTCACCTCATCATATTTCCCTTCCAGGAATTTCCCCCTGCTGATGACCATATCTACCTCCTCTGCACCATCGAGTACTACCGAAGAAACCTCCATGAGTTTAATGGGGAGTGTAGCCTGTCCTGACGGGAATCCTGTGGCTACACAGGCGGTTTTGATGCCGGTACCCCGCAGACTTTCTTTCACCAATCCGGCGAATGGCGGGTAAACACATACCGCCGCAACATTGGGTGCATTTGATTTCCTGTCGGAAAAGCTACCCGCCTGATCACAAAGTGCCCTTACCCTGGCATCAGTGTCGGTAGCTTCCAGGGTGGTCAGGTCTATCGCTCCAAGGATCATTTTCAATGCGCTTATCCGCTGATTTGCGTCAATTGAAGCGGAAATTATTTTGTTGATCCTTTCAGCATTATCAGAAGCCGAATAAGGATATGGCTTGAAATCATTCATATGACTACATTGTTTTACGCAGTAAAGATAAGAAACAAAGCCTATTTTTTGTTGAGATCGATGCGAAGGGAGAAAACGTTGGAATAAAAATAGGAGTCGCCGATATTGGTCATAGCATAATCTATGGAGATCATCTTAATGATCCTTACACCTACCCCAAAGTTAGGCTCGACAGTGATGCTCTTCTTATCGCCAAAATCGGTTTTCTGCTGTATGTTCCTGATCCCGCCCCTGACATAAACAATGTCTTTAAAACCGAACTCAACGCCCAGTTTTGGATCAATACTGACGAATTCAGACTTGATGAGGGTATTTCGTTTTCCGTCGAAGGTCATATCGAGATCAAGCGCAACAAGAGATGAAAAATTATCTGATATCCTGAAAGAGCGTCCGGCACCAAGGTTCAGCCTGGGTAAGGTGATCTCCAGGGAGTTTTCGGGAATTTCATTTCCTGTAGCCTCAAACACATCTTTCATCTCATCCGAAACCTCGAAGGTCCAGGCATTAAAAGTGCTTGTGATATCACGGCCCATAGCACCAAAGAGCCACTTGCCTGTTCGATATTGAACCCCGACATCCAGCCCGAAGCCATAAGCCTTTGCAAAGCTTCCAATCTGCCTGAAAATGATCTTAACATTCGCGCCATACGATAAGCCTTTTATCTTACTCTTCCTGGCATAGGAGAACATCATGGCATAATCGGCCGCTGAAAATTTTGTGATCCTGTTATAATTGATGTTTCCCTGGTTGTCGTAAAGGTTGATGGTATTGGGGATATCATCGATGCCCATACGGATAACGGATATGCCAATAGTGGCAGCCGTGTCGAGTCTCATTGAAAATCCGGCATAATCATATTTCGCAATACCCCCAAAGTATTCGTTATGCATCAGTCCGATCTGCATGTCGGATGATTGATTGGCCAGGCCGGCAGGGTTCCAGTAGGCGGAGGTTACATCATCACTGATAGCTGTTTGGGAATTTGCCATTCCCAGTGAGCGTGCCCCCACACCGACGGCAAGAAACTCATTGCTGTACTTGGGCGCCTGAGGATAAGCACCCAGCGCAAAAGAAAGGATCGAAATAAACAGCAAGCCTCGTTTCATGCAATCAGAAAAGGTTTATCCATAAACGCCATTAATCAAGAAATAGTATGAATAATATTCTTAAAAACAAAGAAACAATTTTCCTCGAAAATATGTCACCGTTAACTGAAAAAATCATGCCTTTAACTTTGTTCCGGCAAAAAGCTGCTTTTTTTGTTTATTTTTGTAATCGAAACCCTTGATTATCATGAAGAACAGTATTTTTTACATCAGTATTTTAGCGCTGATCATATTCAGTGCCTGCACCAAGGCCGATGAATCAGACCAGAAGAATGTTGGTACCCTGACCATGCCAATCGCAAGTTTTTCTTATTCCGCCAATGAAGGACCTTCTGTAGTGGAAGTCACCTTTATTAATTCATCGGAATACAGCGATCAGTTTCTGTGGACTTTCCATAATGGCTCGACCAGCACTGCCTTTAGCCCCAGCTTTACCTATGCCAGAACAGCTGAAGATGAAACCTACCTGGTAATCCTGAAAGCCACAGATACGAATACCGGCGAAAACAATACACGCTCGAAATCGGTTCTGATCAAAGCATCTAAATAAAGGTTCCATTTTATCCCATCGTTCTCCGAATTCGGGAATCATTGATCTGATTTTCTCCGAATATGGAAATTCCCACATTGCCAAGAAACATTAAATTCCTGTATATCTGCCTGACTTTCTGCGTATTGCAAAATATGGCACAAGGATTGCATATAAGATAGTACCAAACCCAAAAACACGGAAAAATGAAACTCGGGCTTAAAATACCTCAAACCTCAAGGAGGACCCAGTACTTCCGGTACTTTAAATGTGACCGTTGTGGTTACATTTCTACCCAGAAGAACACTGAGTGCCCCATCTGCAAAAAAGATGGGCTGAGCAATAAACTTCGTTAAGTAGCCATTCCTTGATACTTATCATTATTTTCACATCATAATTTGTGAAACGCATGAGATGTATCTTTTTAAATGCAATAGTCTTCATTATTTTGTCTGCAATCAGCCTGGCCGGGCTAAGGCAATAGCTAATTTACCTGGATTGGGAAGCCATCTCCCTTACAACAAATTCCGAAAAGATCATAGAGCCCGAGAGGTTCAGGTGGTCGCCGTCCCCCCAGCAATTTTCAGGCACAGTGAAATCATGATAGTCAAGGATGAATTGTCCAAATTCACTATTCAGGTTGTCATAATATTCCAGAAATTCTGTTGGAACCTGAGAATGGTATTCAGTACTTAGCGGGCAATTAATCAGCTTAAGTTTGACATCCTGATAAATACACAATTTCATGATCTTCCGAAGATAGATCAGTTGAAATTCAGAAATACTATATAGGTCCTGCCCGCTTCTGTAATAGTGCTTCTCTAAAGCATCATTTATCGTGCTGTCATTCTTATTATTCCTCTTGCTTTTGTAAAACCATCCGATGAAACTATAATCATCAAGTTTCCTGGAATTGATATGACGGTACGCTCCATGATAAATGTCTTTAAAATCAGTCGTGAACCCTTCGAAGTTGTGATTTAATATTAATGGTATAGAGTTAATATCAAGCACCGCTGCATAGCGTGGATACATATATTGGGTCATGGCCTGATCAAAAATATAATCATCATAAAAAGTGGAAAGGTTATGATATGACATTCCAAGTAATACAGTTGTGATCTGTGGGTTATTCGCTAACAATACTCTCAACACATTGTATGAATACAGGTAATGTTCAGAAGAATGAGCAATATTCAGGGAATTCGGTATGATGCTGTCGTTGAGGGCTGTTTTGGTATGTGAATCTCCACAAATCAGGATATGGGTGTCCTTATCCAGTTTGATATTACTAACATTGCGGTAGCTCAGCATGTAGGTAATCCCGAAAGCAGCTGAAACCGTTATCAGCAGGATCAGGAAAAACTTGAATATCTTATATAAGAATCCTTTCATGCAGCTAAAATTGAAAGTATATAAATTCCTGCTGTTCCCCTCTGAACCAGATAATGCAGAACACTACAGCATAATATATCAGCCACCTTCCCCAGCCCGGGATACCGGCACCATCTAGCTGCAATGCATGTTTCTTATCTCTTTGCAGCCATTCAGCAACAAACATGATCAGGATCAGGATCAATAATTCTACAGGAAGTACTTCCGGCAGGCTAAAGAAAGACATGCTAAAAAGCCCACCTACATATTCGAAAGCCTGGCTCAGGTTCTCCGCTCTGAAAAATATCCAGGCAAATACCACCAGAAGAAATGTTACGATCATGGAAGCAAGTTCCCTGAAATTCGGGAAGTAACGGCCTTTAGCAATAACATCCAGGTTCTTTCGATTGCGATGCAGGAACAGTAGCGGCAGGAAATAACAGGCATGCAGCAGTCCCCAGAAGATGAAGGTCCAGTTGGCACCATGCCAGAATCCACTCACGATAAAAACGATAAAGATGTTTCTGACCACTTTTGGTTTTGCCACCCTGCTTCCTCCCATCGGGATGTAGAGGTAGTCTCTGAACCACGACGTAAGAGAGATGTGCCATCGCCTCCAGAATTCGGCTATATCCCTTGAAAAATAAGGAAAGGCGAAATTTTGCATCAGCTTAAACCCAAACAGCCTGGCTGTGCCTATGGCTATATCTGAATATCCTGAAAAGTCTCCATATATCTGCAAAGCAAAAAAGAATGCCCCGATAAATAAGGTACTTCCCGATTGATCCTGGTAATTGGTAAATATTTCGTTTACATATCCGGCACAATTATCTGCGATGACGATCTTTTTAAACAATCCCCAGAGGATCTGCCGCATCCCGTCAATGGCATTTGCCTGATCAAAAGCACGTTTCTGAAGGAACTGCGGAAGCAGGTTCGTAGCCCGCTCTATGGGTCCTGCAACCAGCTGTGGGAAGAAACTTACAAAAGCAAAAAAGGCGATCACATCCTCCGTAGGTTGCAGCTTCCTTCGATAAATATCTATGGTATAACTCAGGGTCTGGAATGTATAAAAGCTAATCCCGACAGGGAGAAGGATGCTCAACATCCCGGGATTTATTGGCTGCCCGAGGAATGTGAATGCATCCACGAAGCTATCAACAAAGAAATTATAATACTTGAAAAAGCCCAGGAAGCCTATGTTCACACATATACTCACGAATAGCAGCAGTTTCCTTGCTGCCTTCCCCTCTTTATGCTTCAAACCCAGACCAACGGTATAATCAACCAGGGAACTAAAAAATATCAGGGAGAGAAAGCGCCAATCCCACCATCCATAGAAGAAATAACTTGCAAGCACCAGAAAAGCGTTCTGCATCTTCAGCCTTGCATTAAATACAAACCAGTAGAGCAAAAAAACTATTGGTAGAAAGATGGCAAATTCAAGGGAATTAAACAGCATTCAGCTTCAATTAAGCATTCACGGATAAAAATAACACAATTGCATTAATCTATCGACTCTTCTGCCAGTTTATGTGGCTTATAGGCGTTCTGCCCATCCGAATTAAACTGATACAATCCGACAACATCTATTTTGGACCCGGTCCATGCTTTTGGTGTGATCAAGAGATAAGTCCTGACGGGATAACTGCATTGATCGGCGTCGATCCATGTGCCTGAATTGGCATAAATGCTGCTATAGGATTTCCCTTTGGGGTACACCTCCAGCATGGCCTCATGGGTATGTCCGAAAGCTATGATCTTGTATGCTTCGGGGGCCGGAGGTTGCTTCATGTATTGTGTTTCTGCAGCAGAAAACAGGTCGCTATGACCATTCCAGATAGCATTCAGACAGCAGGACATTGGAACGGGTACCTCGTTTTGTTCCTGGGTAGCCGGCCAGTAGTCTTCAATTGATGCCGCATACATACTTTTGGTTTCATGAAAAGACCGGGCTTTAGTATAGCCGTCGATGCCACCCATCAATATATTCTTTTCAAATACATCGGGTATATCCATCCCGAAGTGATAAAGGGTGTATAAAAAAGCAATGTCCCATGCGGCTATGAACTCAGCGGAGCCCGCAGGTTCCGCTATGGATTTATCATTGGAGGCCGCGTCCATCATGCCTTTGGCATATAAACGGGAAACAAAATAGCCCGGGGGTAGTTTATGTCCGGCATTTACAAGCGGTTGCGGGCAATTGAAAAAGTCATAGCGGTGGCCATGTTCAAAGAGCATCCCCGGGAAAGGTGAGTATTCACCCAGGCCATCAGGCCCGCCTTTCCAGGAGGCATCAGGGATGACCTCATGCAATATATCCTCTGTCCCAAGCATATCATGATTTCCGGGAACATATATAAGCTCAACACTGTCGTGATTGACAACAGCTTTCAGCCTGTCGAAGATATTTTCATTCACAGTGGCACCGGCAACAGCATTGAAGAAATCCCTGGTGCTTGCGATGTTGACAGCAGGATCAAAGGGGGAAATAGTGTATGGAACCAGCCATTCGTCAAAAAGGTCGCCCAGGATCACCACTTGCCTGATCTCGCTGGTATCGGAAACTACATAATCAAGAAAAGACTCCAGGGCCGCCTGGTTTTTGCCAAACCAGCAGTAATCATTATTGTATGCCCTTTGATCACCCATATGTATATCGGAAATGATGGCAATGGCATCCCTTGACACACCACTGTTGAGTATGGTGGGAGCAGATGGAACCCCATGTGCGGTTCCGGTGCGACATTCAATTATCGTTTCAGCTTTCATGCTCAAGCCCGAATGCGACCTGAGTCCGGGAAGCAAGATGATCTCATAGACCCATCCCCTTTTGAGCTCAAATTCGGGCCAAAACATCATCACCACCTTATTTCCTGACTGGTACAGGTCGATATATTTCGTCAGGTCGCCCGATAGATCCCGAAATCCAATATTCCCAAAAACTGTCGCGTCCTCCAGGTCTTCAGAGAAAACTAATTCAATCGATCTGTCACGTAAGTTTAGCTGATAATACAGATCATGTTTTAATTCATGCCGAGACAGGTCGGCCTTCATGTATATTGGATCAACTGAAGTATCAGGCTTTTTCTTGCACGAAAATTGGATAAATGTTCCTGCAGCAATCAGAATGATTACGAGGAGAGGGAAAGCGATTTTTCTCATAAATGCCGGATTTTACAATAAAGATAATGATTCTAATCCTTAATACAACGGACACTCAGGCAATATGAGTAAACAAAAAGCCCCACATTGCTGCAGAGCTTATCTTACTCAAATGTATTTTATATTCGATACTGGATATTCGATATTCGAATGGGATAGAATACTCCTTCGCCACGGCTTCGGAGTACAAGGATAGAAGAAGTATTCCTCATACCACACACCACATACCTATTTATAGGCAGGTATCCCTGTGGCTGCATGGCCGGTGATCAGCAAATGTACATCATGTGTACCTTCATAGGTGATCACTGATTCGAGGTTCATCATATGGCGCATCATGGGGAAATCGCTGGTGATACCCATAGCACCGAGGATCTGACGTGTTTCACGTGCAATCACCAGTGCCATATTTACATTGTTACGTTTAGCCATAGATATCTGTGCTGCTGTAGCTTTACCCTGATCACGAAGAACACCCAGTCGCCAGATCAGCATCTGTGCTTTGGTGATTTCGGTGAGGGCTTCAGCAATTTTCTTTTGTTGCAGTTGGAAGCCCGCAATTGGTCTTCCAAACTGTTTGCGCTCGAGAGAATACCTCAGGGCTGCATCATAGCAATCCATGGCAGCACCAATGGCTCCCCAGGCGATGCCGTAGCGTGCAGAGTTCAGGCAGCTCAGCGGTCCGCGAAGGCCTTTAACTTCCGGGAAAAGGTTTTCTTTTGGAACCTTCACATTATCAAATACCAGTTCACCTGTGACTGATGCACGCAGTGAGTATTTACCATGTGTTTCAGGCGCAGAATAGCCTTCGCCACCGGCTTCAACAACCATACCCCTGATCACACCCTGTTCATCCTTAGCCCATACAACAGAAATGTCGGCAACGGTAGAGTTGGTGATCCACATCTTGGCCCCATTCAGGATAACATGGTCGCCTTTGTCTTCAAAATGGGTAACCATACTGCCTGGATCAGATCCATGGTTAGGTTCGGTGAGTCCGAAGCAACCAATGATATCTCCACTCACCAGTCGTGGGAGCCATTTCTGCTTTTGTTCCTCCGTGGCATATTTCCATATAGGAAAACAAACGAGTGATGTCTGTACGGAAGCCATAGAACGGATCCCGGAATCACCCCTTTCAAGTTCCTGCATGATCAGGCCATAGGATGTATAATCCAACCCGGGGCCACCATATTCCTCAGGAATAAAGGGACCGAACATGCCATAGTCGCCCATTTCCTTTACAAGGTGGCGTGGAAATTCTGCCCTCTCAAAATAATCTTCGATGATGGGTTTTACCGAACGGTTGACCCAATCTCTTGCTGCATCACGGACGATTTTTTGTTCGTCAGTGTAAAGCTCGTCTACCACATAATGGTCGGGGGCTTCGAATTGAACTGTTGCTGACATATTAAATAGGTTTTAATTGAATATGAAGACTGACAAAATTATATATATTGTTATTAATTTCACAATTAATTCTACTATTTATTTTCACTTAAAATAAATATTTATATACGCTGTATTATTCTTCTTTTCTACCTTTGCTTCCTGTCATAATGTGTTTCACATTTTGACTGTTTAATCAGACAAATACACAAAGTAAAAACTATGCAAGCATTAATAGACGGTTCGCGCTTGATGACGGAAGCCCTTGTAAGGGCAGGTGCTGATGTGTTTATCGGCTACCCCATCACCCCGGCAAATAACCTCTACCTGTTTTCAGGGCAGAGATTCAAAACCTTTTTCGCCGCTCCGGATGAAATCACTACCTTGCAATGGATGAGCGGGTTTTCTACTGCCGGAAAATTACCGGTGACGGCAACCTCCTTTCCGGGCTTTGCCCTCATGTTAGAATCCATTAACATGGCATACATGATGGAACTCCCTATGGTAATCGTACTTGTGCAAAGGCTGGGACCGGCCACCGGTACAGCCACATGTGGTGCCCAGGGCGACATCACCCTCCTGAATGGAATGTTGTCGGGAGGATATTCCATACCCGTACTAAGCACTTCAGAAGCTAACGACTGCTGGGAGATGGCAGCTAATGCGGTTAAAACTGCTGCAGAACTGCGCACACCCGTCATCCTGCTCACCTCAAAAGAAGAGGTCATGACACAGTTCAGCTTCGATATGGACAGCCTGAAGGAGATCAAAGCGGTAGAAAGAAAGTATTATTCGTCGGATGAAACCTTCGTCCCCTATAAAAGAGATGGGAAGGGTGTTCCGGACTTCCTTCCTGTGAGCAACAGCAAGCACCAGGTGAGGTATACGGCCTCAACACACAATGAGAACGGCATCCTGGAGGGGATCACTCCGGGTGCGCTGGGCAATACCATTGCGATCCATGAGAAGATCGAAAGTAACCTTGACTCCTACCTCTACTACGAGTTGGACAAAGCAGATACATCAGATACTTTGCTCGTATCCTATGGTATCACAGCCAATGCTGCCAGAGAAGCTGCCCAGCGGCTGAAAGATGAAGGCCGGGCAGTTTCTGTTCTAATTGCAAAAACAATGCTTCCGATACCTGATGCTTATTTGAACATAATATCGGGTTATCAAAAGGTTATCATTGCCGAAGAAAATCATCACGGGCTATACAGCAAACTCCTGTTTGGTGCCAAGGCCCCTGCCAATATCCATAGAGTAAACACTATTGGGCGCATGATCAGCCCTGATGAAATTATAGAGGAGGTGAAGCGTCATGGAAACTAAATTCATTAACACCAATACTCTTCCTTTTTGCAAGGGATGTACCCATACTACCATCAGCCAGAATACAGAGAAAGCTCTCCAGAAACTGGGAAAAGACCTGCTGGATGTTATCCTGGTAACCGACATCGGCTGCCTGGGCATTATCGACAAGGCTTTCGACACCCATACCGTTCACGGATTGCATGGGAGATCGGTGGCCCTGGCATCAGGGGTTTCTGCAGGAATTAATAATCCCGACAAGAAAGTCATTGTATTCATAGGTGATGGAGGTGCAACCATTGGTATGCAACATCTTCTGGATGCCGCCCACAATGGTTATAATATGACTGTTGTTGTTCATAATAATATGCTTTACGGCATGACCGGCGGGCAGCCCAGTGAGCTAACTCCCGAAGGTTTCAGAACCCCTACCCTGCCGGATGGGGCACCGCACAAGGGTTATGACATCTGTGACCTGGTGGCCACTGCCGGTGCCAGCTACGTTAGCCGTATCGCCGGTATTGGTGACATTTCTGACCAGCTGGCAGAAGCATTCTCCAGGGATGGCTTTTCACTGATAGAAGTAATGGAGATATGCACTTCCTATGGTGTGAAGAGTAATCCCGGGATGAAGCTGAAGAGCCTTATCCAGGAAGCAGGCATCGAGATCAAGGTGTATGCCGATGATCAGACAAAGGCATATGAAACGAATAAAAAAGAAGACCAGCCCACTCTTTTCAGCCCCAAACTTGGTATTGATAAAGAATTTACCTCCCAATTAGTACAAGCTGTCAGGATCTTCCTGAGTGGAACAGCAGGTGAGGGCGTGCAATCAGGTGCGTCCCTGTTTGTTAAAGCAGGGATGCGTTGCGGCCTTAACGTGACCAAGAAAGGCAGTTATCCGGTTACCGTAGGTGTTGGTTTTTCGGCATCTAACATCATCCTTTCGCCTGAGCCCATACTGTATACCGGTGCTCCCAGGCCTGATGTGATCATCGTTACCTCTGTTGAAGGACTGAAGTTTGCTCAAAAGCTGATCGACAATGCTACGGAAGATACCCTTCTGATCATCGACAGCAGCCTTGAAACCCCTACAACCAATGCCAGGCTTATCGTTCACCATTTCCGTGAGCATTTTGGTGGGAGATATGCTATCCTGGTAGGCCTTTATGAATACATCCGCCAATCGGAGGCCATTCCAATGGAAGCATTGCATAAACAGTTTCTGGGTAGCCATATGGCAGGCAGCGAGAAACTGGTGAAGCTGATCGAAGAGGAGTTTGGCCTGTAGCCAACAGGAATTATTAATGATTAGGATATCATCATTCCCTGTAAATAAAAAAAACCGGGCATACAAAAAAGTCTACCCGGTTAATTTCTTAAAAGAAAATTTTACTTACCTCACAATCAAGGCTTTCTTTGTTATCATAGTCTGG
>QMPN01000018.1 GCA_003648575.1 Bacteroidota bacterium | reverse complement strand
TGCTTACGGGTCCGGGCTCCCATGCTCCATCTTTCACCTGGCCATGTCCGAAAATGCCGGTCCCTATCGATTCAGCCACATAGATGGTCTCAAGGTAGTTCCCGTCAGTGTCTTCAATCCAGAATGCCATCAATGGATGATTATGTGCACTCCCCCTGATGAATTCTATTTCTATGGGAATACCACTGACTCCTTCCTTGCTGTAAATGATTTCAGTAGTTCGTTCCTCAGGTGTAGCTTTCTTGCTCGAATTGCAGGCAGTAAGTGACAGCCCTGAGATGAGGAACATCATTCCGAAATATTTCAGAGTGCGTGTGTTGAAGCTAGTAGTGATGGTAGTGTTGCTTTTCATGTCGATTAGTTATATTTCAAATATGATCCCCATAGTTGGCAGGACCGTGCCACTCAAAGAAAGGAAAAGTTCTGGTCTCATCAAAATAAGTGCACGCATTATTTGTGATAAGGATTGAGGATATCATTGATGGCCTGCCTGGCGGTGATAAATTTAAATAGAAATCCCTGGCGGATTAGCTTCCCGGCTGAGGCTTTTTGCCCTGAGAGCAAAAGCTCCCTGCCAAACTCACCAAGCATCCAGCGGATCATAAATCCCGGCGCGGGAACCTGAAGTTTGCTTCCCGAAGACTCTGCGATCACTTTGGAGAAATCCTTTTGCTGCATGGGCTCCGGAGCCACCATATTATAAATGCCTGAAGCCTTGTCATCATTCATAAGGTAAATGATGGCATACACTAGATCATAAATATGTATCCATGAAATCCACTGCTTCCCGCTGCCGATCTTTCCACCCAGGCGGCGTTTTGATTGTTTCAGCAGTTGCGGGATCACGCCACCGTCTTCGCCCAGTACAAGTCCTATTCTTATAGTGACAACCCTCTCAAGCTCCTCAGCAAAGCCAGGTACTTGCTTCTCCCACTTATTGCAAACCTCCGCCAGGAAACCTTCTCCGGGCTTGCATAATTCGGAACATTCCTGTGAGGGGCGGATGCCATAGTAACCAATTGCAGACGCCTGTATCAGCAATGCCGGTTTTTTCTTCAGGGTGCCCATGGCCTGATGAAGACGTTGGGCTGCCAGCAAGCGACTATTTATGATGGCTGTTTTCTGTTTTTTATTCCAGGGGCGGGAAGCAATACTCTCTCCGGCCAGGTTGATCACAACATCAGTTGTCTCCAGCGCGGCCCTGAGGGAAGCATTTTCCCAATCGATAATAGTAACAGCTTCCGGGAATCTTTTACGTACACTTGTCAGGTCCCTCGACACCGCAACCACATCGCAAGCCTGCTCCAGCAAGGCCTTGATCAAATGCCTGCCAATAAATCCGGATGCGCCTGTAATGAGTACCTTCAAGAGAATAAAATTAACAAAAAAGAAACACTGCATCAAGGGATTAAGTTCATTATAAGGGATCAGCTATTTTTTTTACCTTTATACAAATAATAAATCCCCCATACCATGACACTGTCAAGAAACAGAAAACGCTGGTTGATCTTCATAGGATCAATCCTTCTTTTATTAATCATCCTGATTCTGTTTGCCAATAGTTTTCTGAGCAAGAAAGCCGATGCCATGCTCCGTATTGAACTCAGCAAAATGGATTCAACGGAATATGTAATTGATTTCGAAAAGGTCAGAGTGAACATATTCTCACGTTCGGTGAAGATCTTCGATGTTTCGGTTAAGCCCACTGATGCAACGCTGGAAAATGTAAAAAGCAGTCAGCTTGCTATGCCTGTTCTCGATCTTAAGCTGGAACAAATAAAGGTTTCATCCGTCAGTGTGATGAAAGCCCTCAGGGGAGAGGAATTTGACATTGGAGGTATCAGCCTGCGTAAAGCCGACATCAGCATTTATGGCCATGGTGAACTGTTCAAGAAAAATGCCCATCAGGATGGTGGAAAGAGCATATTTTCTTCCGACACTGTTGTAGAAACAGGCATAAAAGAAGCCAGGTTAAATTCTTTTAAGCTTGATATTTCCCGCCTATGTTATGTCGACCTGAGCAAAGGCGATACCCTACTGGAAACCAAGGACCTGAACATAACCGTATCTGATCTCTGGCTGCACCAACCCGAGAATGATACTTCATCACATGTCCTTGAAGTTGACGACATAGAAATTGCACTTTCCTCACATAGTATGGAACTGCCGGGGGGATTTTATCGACTGGAAACCTCCTCACTTGAGATGAGTTATAAAGACGGTGAGTTCAGTCTGGATTCACTTAAGCTTATACCTGCGTATCCCAAAGGAAGATTCAGCAAAGCTTTCGGAAAACAAACCGACCGCTTTGAAGTCACTGCAGGAAATATTTTCATCGGTGGCATTGTTTTCGACAGCCTCATGAACAAAAAGCTGATCGCCGATGAGATCAGACTGAGCTCGCCAAGGGCGGATATTTGCCGGGATAAGCGAGTTGCACGTGACATGAGTATTTTTCCAAAGTTGTTTCAAACATCGGTTGCTCAATTACCTATCCAGGTTTATGTGAAGTCGGTAAATGCATCCAAGGCATATGTAAACTACCAGGAAATTGTTAAGGATTCTGATCAGGCAGGATCTGTTGTTCTCGATCAACTCGTTCTGAATATAAAAGGTATGTGCAATTATCCGGATTCAATTAAAAATGGCCAGGCACTCCTGGTGGAGGCCAATGCTTTGCTCATGGGCAAGTCATCCTTCAAGATTTATCTGAACCTGCCTATTGGTAACCACGCCGAATATTTTACTTTTCATGGGCATGCGGATGCATTCCCGGCATCAAACCTGAATTCCCTGATCCAGCCTCTAGCAGCTATTGAAGCCACCGGTGGGAGTGTGAACAGTGTAGATTTTTATGCAATGGCAATGAATGACACTACCGCCGGACGTATAAATTTTAAATACTCTGATCTGGAGGTTGCTGTACTTAAGAAAAAGAAAAATGAAGAAGGCCTTGTCAAGGAAAACAAATTCTATTCATTTGCTGCCCAGACAGCTATTCATAAGAACAATCCCAGTCACGGCAAAGAAGTTCGGATTGCTAGAATGTCTTTTGTTCGTGATCCCAATAAAGGTTTTTTCAACTATATCTGGAAGACCTTACAGCATGGGCTAATCACTACACTTACTCCAGGGAAAAAGCACCTGGCAACAGATGAAAGCTGGCCGGAATTCAAAAACAACTGGCGAAAAACCCTGTTGAACGATTGGAAAGATCTCCAGGTCCATGACAAAAAGAAAAAGTCGAAATAGGCAGCTGCTCTTATTCTGCTTCAACTACTGTTTCCTGCAACATCCTTTTCGTGATGCTTTTACCAAGCTTTTTGATGGCTTTTTCAGGCTCCAGGGGATTCAGGCTCTTACTCTGTCCGCCCCAGGCCGCCATATCACCTTTATTCTGATATAAATAGGCATCGATACGGAAAGTCCTGCCCGGCCGGCGATAATAGTTCGGATCAGAGAGGATTGGAAGATCGTGGTAATAATAGAAGGAATAGTATTCGTAGTAGTTGTAGGCATATGGCGGTATCAATTCTTGGGGTAAGATGTGCATATCAGTGCTACGCTCTTCTATCATCTTAACAATGAGCATGCCTTCAATCCCTGCACTATCGAGTTTACGTTCTATGGTACTATACAGGTACATGGAATCATACACCAGGACAGATGAAGCTGCCACAGCCCCTATTCCCTTACTCTCCAGCGCATCTATCATAATGTCTTCAAGTTGAGCACGGATCTCTCCATCATAGAACTGGCTCACGACCAAAATATTTTTCATTGGTTCCGCAAGGAAACGTGCATCTTTCCAATGCGTTTTTACCTGTGCAAAACTGAATAATGGTAATAATAAGAGGATAAGGAATATTTTTTTCATGCTAAAATTATGTTGGTTAAATCGGTTGAATAATAAATCTGTTTTCGCGCACCCCGTACCGCGTACCGCATACCGCATACCGCATACCGCGCACCGCGAACCGCATACCTATCTAAAATAATAATTATAAATGGTATTCCCGGAACCAACGATCATGTTCAACTGCCCATCCCTTTTCAGGCTGCCAATCAGTATCTGGGTTTTCCCGATATGGTCCGGGGTACTCAATAAGTTTCCATTACGATCGAAGAGGTAGATCTTCCCACTCTCCTCCGACACCACGCCAATGATCTTTTCCCGCGATGACACCGGAATGATAACCGGCCTCGACTGGATCTCATTCTCGAATTCCCATGTGAATATGACATTCTTAAATCTGTCAAATACGGTCAGTACATTCCCATCGAGAAAAATAAAATCCTTACCTCCCTTATTGTTGAAGTCTTCATACAGGAAATGGTGCTCCTCGCTGAAATCACCAAAGTCGGTCGACTCAAGCCTTCCATTTGTTTTGATGTACACCAGTTTTCCGTCATTGTTTGTAGTTAGGATGGTGCCCTTGCTGTTGGTCTCGTTCACATAAAAGTCTGATTGCAATCCATTGACCAGGTCTGACTTCAGGTTGATCCTGTTCCTTCCCCTGCGGTCGGTGATCCGCACATTTCCTTCATCATCGGTAATGATGAGATAATCCTTACCTCCTTCCCTGAGATGTTGCACCTCAGAACTGACCAGGGCTTTCGACAGTGGATTTTTCCACCCATCCACTTTTTTCCCTTTGATATCGAAATTATATACCCTGTTATCATCCAGTGCTATTAAAATGCGATATTCCCGGTCTCGGTCGTAATCAAATACCGCCAGCTTGTTCGTTGCCTTGCTTTTCAACTCCACCGGGTATCCTTCCACATCTCTTCCCAGAAGGTCGATAAGATAGATCCTGCTCGCTGTATTAAACAGGTACTGTATCTTTCCATTCTTGTAATAATCTACTGTATGCACATCGCTGAGCACCTTTTCACCAATATTCAGCTTCCAGTCTATGTCCCCATCATGATCGATAAGATACATACTGTTCAGGGTATCCAGGACCACGATCTTCAGGTTATTGGTACGGTGGTCTTTCACAAAATATGGTTGTCCGTATACTGGTGCATCCAGGTAAGCTTTCCATATCGACAGATCTTCTTTCACGAATGCAGGATTGTGTCTGACATATACACTCGTAAAATACATATTGTTGAGGGCCTTGAACTGAACGGCAAGGGCCTCGAAATTCTTCACTACTGAAGGGTTTCTGTCGATGAAACCGGCCAGGGGAATAGCGAGGTTCTCACTCAGAAGCCGGGTAGAGTTTCTGATATTGAAATAGCAGAAAATATTTGAACGATCCGACACATTATCGGTAAAGCCTTTGAAGTTCTCGTTCTGTTCCAGGGTTTTTCCCGACAGGAAGATATTTATAAAGTTTTCAAGGCTTTTTGCGGAGTTGGCAAAGACGATATAATCCTCGATCCGTGTATAATAGTTTTTGGTGAGACCGTCGAACAGCATGCCATACATTACCGGGATGAGTTCGGGTATGCTGATCCTCCGTATGGTATAGTCGCGGTAGTGGCTGGTATACTGACTCGAAGCAAGTGAATTCAGCTGTCTCCCGGCCTTTTCAACATCCTGTGCATGGATGGCCATAAAAGTATTTGCCGCCAGGTCATCCATATGCGGATTGATCATGGCGAGGGCCAGTTCATTTCCGATCCATGATGTCATATACTCTTCAACATTTGGCCCATAGCGAGCCTTCATCGATGCGAGTTTCTCCTCCCTTTCCGGGTATACCCCTTCATTCTGAAGATATTGCTTATTCTCTTCATGCAGCTTAGCAAAATCGCTGAATCCAAAGCTCACCAGCATGGAAGTATTATATGGCAGTACCCGTGTGATCTCTATCTTCTGGGGCTCCTGCCTTTGAAACAGGCTCAGGAATTGATTAAGGGTATCGGAAGCCTCAGAGTATCCGTTCATCAGCAGCTCATCATTCTTAATGAGCAGGTCGATCTCAGACCAGGTACCAAAATCGGGAAGTATCTGGCGCCCCTGATAATATGATGAAGCGAAGATGCCCCTGGCCAGCGTCGGCAGCTGTCCGAAGTTCACATAGATGTTGGCATCTACATTCATGCCTGCTGTCTTTGCCACTTTTTCAAACATTCCTGCGAAGGGCAGCGGCTCTTTGTCTTTTAATCGTTGCAGGCAGGCATCTACAATGGCGGTATTGCTACCGATGATACACAATCCTCTTTTGATAGAATAATGAAATGATTGCCTATCCGAATTCAATGCATCAAGAAGGCTGTTCAGGTCATTTTCTGAAGCCCCGTAAGGCCATTCAAAAAGCAAGCAAGACTGTACGCCTGAACTGTCTTCCGCCAGGGCAATGTATATGTTGCCCTCCTCCAGGAACTCAGTGTATCCCATTCCGGCAAGCAAGGAATCTGCCTTTATTAAGCCATTGAAAAACCATGCTACGTCCTCGGTAGCTGCAAGTTCGTTCCAGATATCATTTCCTGAACTCAGCTCCCTGATCAGCTCCCCCGGCTTGTTCACCTTGATAAACGCCCCGGCATTGGTAGGGATGGCGTCTTCCGGGCTGTCGGCAGCACGGCCATACTTGCTATACAGATAGTATGCACCTATACCGATCAGCACGATGAGTACGATCAGGGCAACATAAGTAAAGAACCTGGATTGTCTGGCCATGGATGATTGCTTCTTATCTCAAAAGTATAACAAAAAAATGGCGGAATTATTGGGTTTAACCGAATTAAACTAACAGCAATTTGTTAATTAAAGACCCAGCTTCAATTGTTCGTTCATATTAAAGCTTTTGCGGTGATACGAAGTGATGCCATGAAGATTTATTGCATCCTTATGGTCGCGGGTTGGGTATCCCTTGTTTGAGGCCCAGTTATACTGAGGGTATTCAAGACCGATCTCAAGCATATATTCATCGCGATGTGTCTTTGCCAATACTGAGGCTGCCGCGATGGCGTAGTACTTTCCATCCCCCTTTACAACACATTCGTGTGGAATAGTTGTATAATCCTTAAAGCGGTTTCCATCCACCAGCAGGTATTGAGGCTTTTGTTGCAGTTTATCCAGGGCCCTGTGCATAGCCAGTATTGAAGCATTTAAAATGTTGATCTCATCGATCTCATTATTGTCGACCATGGCCACGGCCCATGCAAGCGCTTTCTCTTCTATCTCTATCCGCAAGGCATCCCGCTGTTTTTCATTAAGCTGTTTTGAATCATTCAGTACCTTGCTTTTATAATTTTTTGGCAGAATGACTGCTGCAGCACAAACAGGCCCGGCAAAACAACCTCTCCCGGCCTCATCCAGGCCAGCCACAAGCAAGTCTTTCTGATGGTAGTGCTTTAGCATTCGGCAATAAGTAGGTTGTGGACAATTGTAACTATTAGCCAGATCACGAAGAATAATTCAAGGATCCATGAAAGCTTCTTTCGATTGGCCACGTAGGTGGCAATGAAAATGCTGATTGGAATGGCAGGCATCAGGCTGGCCATGCGCAAATCATCAAGCATATAAACGACTGATCCAATTGAAAATAGCAGAAAATATATCATCAGCAATATCATTTTTCTGAAACTGATATTCCGTTCATTCATCCCGGCAAGCACCAGGAAAAAGGCCTCCAAAAATATTATTGCCTGAAAAACCCACAACACATACTGCATATATGGAAGCTGATAGCTGAAATGTGGTATACTGCTGAACCAGTTCACATAAAGGCAAAACAGCCCATCTATCTGGCCTAACAGAAAATAATACAGGAAGAGATAAAGATATACTGTAAAGATTCCGGCGATGCCCACAAAAAATATCCGAATGCTGAATGTCCCGAACACAAAAAATGAGCCGAAAAGGATCAGGGCAAAGAAAATAGCAGGGAAATGAAACAGTGATGCCAGTGCCAACAATAATGCGGCGCTGAATACATCGCGAGTAGGATCAGCAGTACCATAAGTCTTCAGTATCTTGTCCAGTGCCGGAATCACAAAAAAGGCTGCACAAATGACAGGGTTCAAACCCAGGGCCGGCAGCGACTGGCTCATGATCAACAGATATACGAAGGCAGTGATTAAGGAATTTTTGGGAACGATCTCATGCTTAATCAGGATATAATTCAGGTAGAATGCCTCCAGCATAAGCAAGAGTAGCCCGATGAAGGGCATGATGAAGCCTTCCGTAGGGAGGATTGAATAAAAGAGCTGAAACAACGGGGACTCATCTCATGTTGATAGAGGGGGGCAATCCGTGATGAAAGCGCGGATCCACATAGCAGCAGTTAACACGATCAAGAGAACGTATTGCAGGTAAAAACTGCTTCTAAACTTGCTGATCAGCACCGTTGATATATGTTAAATAATGGAATCCGATTAATCCATCAGGTCCTTGCCCAGGTCCCTGCGATAATATTTGCCTTCAAATTCGATGGCAGAGGCATTCACATATGATTGCCTCAGGGCCTCTTCCATGGTATTTCCAAAAGAAGTGACTGCGATCACTCTGCCACCACTGGTGACTACTGTGTTGTCATCAGTCTGTGTACCGGCATGAAAGACCAGGCTTCCTTCAATATTTTCCAATCCATGCACCGTCTTTCCCTTCTCGTAAGCTTCCGGATACCCACCCGACACCAGCATGATAGCTGTGGTAAAACGGGGATCGGTCTCTATACTTTCTTCCGCCAGTGTACCTTTTCCTACAGCTATGAAGAGTTTAAGCAGGTCCGTCTTGATCCTGGGGATCACTGATTCGGCTTCCGGGTCACCCATCCTCACATTATATTCGATCACGTAGGGTTCACCTTCTACATTGATAAGACCAAAGAAGATAAAGCCTTTATATTCGAGGCCATCGTTGATCAGGCCACGCACTGTTGGTGCAATAATGCTGTGCTCTACCTTCATCATAAACTCGGCATCAGCAAATGGCACGGGTGAGACGGAGCCCATACCACCGGTATTCAATCCGGTATCCCCTTCACCAATCCGCTTATAGTCTTTTGCCGACGGCAGGATCTTATATGATTTTCCGTCGGTGAGTACGAAACAAGAAATCTCTATTCCTGTAAGAAATTCTTCTATGACCACCTTACTGCTTGCTTTGCCAAATTTAGCATCCTTGAGCATAGCCTTCAGCTCCGCTTTTGCGTCATCAATATCGTCCATGATCAGGACACCCTTCCCTGCCGCCAGGCCATCAGCCTTAAGCACATAGGGTGGTTTCATACTCTCCAGGAATGTATATGCATCTTCCAGTTCCTCTGCATTGAAAGTACTGTAAGCAGCGGTCGGGATGCTATGTTTCATCATAAATTCCTTTGCAAAATCCTTGCTCCCTTCCAGCATAGCAGCATCTTTCAGTGGCCCTATCACCATCACCTCTGAGAGTTCATCATCGGCCTTAAAGTAATCGTGAATGCCATCTACCAATGGTGCTTCGGGGCCCACTACCACCATTTCTATGCCCTTCTGCAGGACAAAGGCTTTTAGCTCCTCATAATTATTGCTATCGACCGATACATTCTCACCATGTTGCAAGGTCCCTGCATTTCCCGGGGCAATATATAGTTTCGTCAAGAGTGGGCTTTGGATAATTTTCCAGGCCAGGGCATGTTCACGCCCTCCGGAACCGAGGATAAGAACGTTCATACTTTTAGGTTTATACTTTACAATGTAGGTTTAACAATTTATTTTGATTGGTTAAGCACTTTCTCGATAACGGCCCAGAGCTGTTCGGCTGAATTTTGCCAGGTAAACATGCGGCTTCTTTCCCTCCCTTTTGATATCAGCCTTGTTCTTAATTCCGGATCCAGAGCGATCTTTTCCAGGCCTTCGGCAATTGATTTCACTGAGAAAGGATCGACCAGCAAAGCTGCATCGCCGGCCACCTCCGGCATGGAAGTCACATTGGAGGTTACAACAGGCGTATCACAGCGGAATGCTTCTATGATAGGCAGTCCAAAGCCTTCGAAATAACTCACATAAGCCATGGCCAGTGCCGAGCCTACGGCCCTGTGCAGTTCCTCTGCGGTCATCCTGCCACTGAAATACACTTCGTCCTTATGTTTCATTTCCTCAAAAGCTTCCTGTATCTCACGGGTCCAGTATTTCTTATTTCCAACCACCACCAGCTTGATATCAGTCCTTTGTTGCTCCTTGAAATAATCAAAGGCCTGAAACAGGCGGACCAGGTTCTTTCTCGGGTGCAATGCCCCGACGAAGATGAAAAAGGGACATCCCTTGCTATGCTTATCTCTGTATGTTTTTTGTTCTGCCTCAGAAACAGGCTTAAAATCCTCATTTACACCATTATATACCACGCTCACCTTTCCCGGGGGCACATCGTACAGCTTGACAATATCTTTTTTTGAAAATTCTGAAACCGTTACGATCTGTTCAGCCTTTTTTGCATATCTCGGAAAGAAGTAGCGATAATATTTTCGTTCCAGTACCGGGAGATCTTTCGGATAGTGCTCAAAGTTCAGGTCATGAAAAATAGGTATGGACGGCACCTTAGTCCTCAGGGAGAGATAAGCATCCGGGGATAGAAATACATCCGCCTTGATCTTTTTCAGTATGCGTGGGATGGACCACTCAAACCAGATATAATACAGGAATGGGTGCCGGGCCTGGGGACCAACTTTGACCGGAATCACGTTATCGGAGAAGATAAAGCGTTCATCCCATTTACGGTCGAAGATAAAATAAAATTCATGCTCGGGGTGAGCAATTGTGATCCTTCTCAGGGTCTCATAGGCCACCCATCCAATCCCTTCCAGTTTATCGGGAAGTAACAATCTTGTATTAACAGCTATCTTCAATCAGGTAGAATTCCAGGATTCGGTTAAGTATTTATCATAAATACGCGAATATGCCGTTTTTATGATAATTTTGTACAAATTTATGGTTTTTTCGCGAAGGCGGAAGGCGATAAATGACCGGCATATAAAGCCCTTGAAATGAAATAGATGCAGCGGAAATTTATCACAAACCTTATTCTTTTACTATCCCTGAACTTGCTTATCAAGCCGTTCTGGATACTGGGCATCGACCGCTCCGTACAAAATCTGGTGGGGCTGGAGGAATACGGTTTTTACTTTGTGGTATTTAACTTCTCTTTTCTATTCAACATAATGCTCGACCTGGGCATTACTAATTTTAACAACAGGAATATAGCCCAACATAAGCAGCTGCTAAACAAACATTTTTCAGGGATCATCACGGTACGCTTTTTCCTTGCTTTTTTATATGTAGGTGTCACTTTTGTAGCAGCACTTATCAATGGATTCAAAGGAGAGCAATTATACCTGCTCGGATGGATCGCATTCAATCAGTTCCTGTTATCCACAATACTGTACCTGCGTTCTAACCTGAGTGGATTGCTCATGCTCCGCACCGACAGTCTGATTTCGGTGCTGGACAGGCTGCTGATGATCATTTTCTGTGCGGTCCTGCTCTGGGGCAATGTCACTGACCAGGCTTTCCGCATCGAGTGGTTTGTATATGCCCAGACGGCGGCCTATGTGATCACAGCGATGATCGCCTTGAGTGTAGTTATCGTGAAGGCAAAATTCAAACGGGTGTACTGGAACTGGCCTTTCTTCGTGATGATTGTAAAGCAGAGCCTGCCCTTTGCCACCCTGGTGCTGATGATGTCATTTTACAATCGCATCGACCCGGTTTTGATACAAAGGATACTGCCGGATCCTGTTGGAGATATACAGGCGGGTGTCTATGCTGAGGCTTTCCGGCTTTTCGACGCATCGAACCAGATAGCCTATCTCTTTGCAGTCCTTTTGCTGCCGATCTTTTCCCACCTGATCAAAAACAAGAAGCCCATCGTACATATTGTCAAGCTGGCTTTTTCGCTCTTGTTTACCGTTTCTGTGACCGCCGCTATAACAAGCTATTTTTATTCCTATGAGATCATGTCTTTGCTTTATCCTGAAAGGGATGTGAGTGAATCAAGCACTATCTTCAGTATCATTATGTTTGGGTTCATTGCCATTTCGGGTATTTATGTGTTCGGAACCCTGCTCACGGCCAACGGCAGCCTGAAGCAGCTGAATATCATTGCCGCCTTTGCCATTAGCCTGAATCTCCTGATCAACATCATCCTCATTCCTCAGATACAGGCCATCGGCTCCGCTTATGCAAGTCTGTCTGCCCAATGGGTTTCTGTGATCTTTCAGCTTATCATCGTCCAGCGCATATTCAGGTTCAGGATCAATATCCCGTACCTGGCTTCATTGCTGATCTTTGCCGGACTCGTAGTTGTGGGGGCATGGTTCAGCAGGGATTTGCCCTTCGACTGGAAGATAAACCTGCTTTGCATGCTTGGGTATGCTTTTGTGCTGGCTGCCATGCTTCGCTTGTTCAGCATTAAAAGTTTCATCAGCATTATTCGCGAAAGAGAGAGCGATCTAACTGATTAACAGGGCATTCCTTTTCAATTCTGAAAACACTTTCTAAAAACACAATAAATAGAGCTGTCACCGGGTTTATTGAATTGGTGCATTGGAATAAATTCCCTAATTTTGACCCCTTTATATAAATTTAGTTCTAAACAAGATGGTAAGTAAGTTTGCAGAAAACGGCGACTTTGACTCTTCCGGCTTCATCTACTTCCTGTATTTCTGGAGGAAACCATTGCTCATCATCACTCTCTTAGCTCTGCTCGCTTCCATTTTTTTCTCATCACCACTATTTATTACGCCCAAATATAAATCTACGGTCATCCTGTATCCCGTTGCTACGAATTCAATTTCGAAGGCTTTAATGAGCCAGCAATCGGGTATTAAAGAGGATGTGATGGGCTTTGGTGAAGAGGAACAGACGGAGCAGATGCTGCAAATCCTGAGTTCTAACAAGATCATGGATAGGGTAGTGAGCAAGTTCAACCTGGCTGAACATTATGGGATCGACCAGGAGTCAAAGTACAAGAATACCCGTCTGGCGAGGGAATACGACAGAAATGTTTCCTTCCGGCAGACTGAGTATATGGCGGTGAAGATCAGTGTGCTTGATACTGACCCCCAGATGGCTGCCGATATAGCCAATTCCATTGCTGAACTCCTTGATTCAGCGAAAACACAGATGCAAAAGAAAAGGGCTACGCAGGCCTTCCTTATTGTGGAGCAAGAATACCTCAGCCTGCAAAAAGAAATGTCAGGCATCATTGATTCGCTTAAGGTGATCGGCAAACTGGGAGTAAATGATTATGAATCCCAATCGGAGGTGATCAACCAACAGCTGGCTATAGCCCTGCGCAATGGCGATATGGTTGCAGTCAGGGCGCTGGAAGAAAGGCTCGATGTGCTCGCCGAATATGGCGGCGCCTTCCTTTCCTTAAAGAATACCCTGGAGTTTAAGTCGGAACAGCTGACCCTGCTTAAGACTAAATACCAGGAAGCCAAGGTTGATGCTAATTCAGAGTTGCCTCAGAAGTTTGTGGTGAACTCCGCTTTCAAGGCTGAGCAGAAATCATATCCCATCCGCTGGATCATCGTAGTGATCACAACCCTCTCATCACTGCTGCTTGCAGTGCTGATACTTATCGTCATAGAGAACTTTGCCAGAATCAAAAAAAAAAGCCTGAATATAAAGATGTTTTCGATGGAAAACATGGCCGTATTCAATCAGGAGAATAAGTATAAAAAAAGCAAGGAAGAAAAAGAAGAGGAAGCAATAGTTAATGAGGAAAGAGTGCCGGCACCGGTAAAACATGAACCGAAAGAGAAACCAAAAGACCCGGAACCGGCACCAGAAGTAAAAGAAGCTGCTTCCGAAACAACGAACACAAAATCAGAACCAATACACAGAAAAGAATCATCAAAAGTAGAATCCTATAATACAGCTGAGATGAAAATGATATTCGATAATTCCGGCCTCCTTGGAACCTTAGTAAAATGGTGGAAGCACATCATTGTGATCGCCATCATAGCACTGGTGCTCGGAGTCCTTTTTTCCAGCCCCTTATTTATCACGCCAAAGTATAAATCCTTTGCGATTGTTTACCCCCATAACATCGCACCCTATTCGGATGAAAGTGAAACTGAACAAATGCTTCAGATACTGCAGTCGAAAGATATTAAGGATAGCGTGATCGAAAAGTTCAATCTGGCAAAGCATTATAAGGTTGATCCAAGTTTCAAGTACTACTATTCAACCATTTACTATGAGTTTGACCAGAGTGTCAGTATCTCTAAGACCCCTTATGAGTCGGTTGAGATCACTGTTCTGGACAAGGATGCGGTCCTTGCAAACGATATGGTTAATTCCATCATCGAATTCTATAATAAGAAAGTAAGGAAGACCCATAACGACAAGTACCTGGAAGTTATCAGGATGTATGAACCAATCATTGAGAAGAAGCAGGCTTATATTGATTCCCTCAAGCATCGTTTATTTATTCTGAGTACTGAATACGGACTGCTGGAATACGATGCACAGGCTGAAGAGATCACCAGAGGTTATCTGCGTACCGTAACCGGGGCATCCTCAAGTTCGATCAACCGGAAGGAAGTCATGATACTCAAGAAAAACATCGAAGAGCATGGCGGTGAACTGATTGAGATCGTTGAAGCCCTCAGGAATGAGGCCATCAATTTCTCCCTCTTGAGGGTTGATTATGAAACAGCCGTACGTTTTTATACAGACGAACTTACCTATGCCAACGTGGTAACACCTCCATATCCATCTGATAAGAAGGCATACCCCGTCCGCTGGCTGATCGTAGCATTTACCATGATCGCCACCATCTTCTTTGCTATCATCATTATCCTGATCATCGAAAGGTTCAGGTATAATTTCAGGACTAAGAAATAATTCAAATCAAAGGATTTGGTCCCACTGATCGAGAAATATAAGGTCCACATGGTTTATGCGATAAGCATTGCGTTTATTGCATTAAACTGCTATCTGGTTATACAGGATAAGTACTATCTCTTGCTAGCACCGATAGTTTTGATCTTCCTCTTCCTTTATATTTTCTCCCTCGACAAGCTGATCTTGCTGATCACTTTTCTTACGCCCATAGCCATCAACTATAAAGACCCCGATTTTGGGGTCGGGATATCACTACCGGCAGAACCGCTTATGCTCGGCGTACTGGTGGTTTTTATTCTCAAGATATTCTACGATGGCGGCTTTAACAGTAAGATCGTCAGGCACCCGCTTAGTATTGTTATTATTATCAACCTGATCTGGTTATTGATCACCACCATCACCAGTGAACTTCCGCTTGTATCGGCAAAATTCCTGATCGCCAGGCTATGGTTTATCGTTCCTTTCTATTTCATCGGGATACTTATATTCCGGGATGTTAAAAACATCAAGCGCTTTAACTGGCTTTATGTGCTCCCCCTGCTGGCAATCATCCTGTATACCCTGTTCAATCATGCAGGCTATGGCTTCGATAAGCCGCATAGTAATATGGTGATGAAGCCATTTTACAATGACCATACAGCCTATGGAGCTGTTATTGCCATGTTTGTCCCGTTTTTTATCGGTTTCTCACTGAGTAAGGATTACTCCAATTCACAGCGGCTTGGGGCCTTCATGGTGCTTTTCATGCTTATTGCCGGCCTCATCTTCTCATATAGCCGGGCAGCATGGATCAGTATGACCTTTGCACTGATGGTATACGGGGCCATTTACTTCAAGATCAAATTCAGGTGGGTAGTTATAGGGACGGCCTTTCTGGCAGCCTTGGTCTATATGTTTTCCTTTCAGTTTTTCGACAGGCTGGAAAGGAATAAACAAGACTCTTCTACCGACTTTGTGGAGCACATACAATCGATGTCAAACATTTCATCGGATGCCTCCAACCTCGAACGTATTAACCGTTGGAACTGCGCTATCAGGATGTTTGACGAGCGTCCCTATCTGGGTTGGGGACCCGGGACCTATCAGTTTGTCTACGCTCCATTCCAGCGTTCCAAGGAAAAGACTATTATCAGTACGAATGTGGGTGATATGGGGAATGCTCACAGCGAGTACCTGGGCCCGCTTGCAGAGTCGGGTATCCTGGGGATGCTCACCTTCCTTGCCATCGTTATTGCTGCCTCCATTACCGGTTTGAGGGTATATAAGCGGGGCGACAGCAAAGAGGTTAAGCTTATAAGCCTTGTGATCCTGCTTGGGCTGATGTCATATTTTGCCCACGGGCTTCTAAACAACTTCCTTGATACAGATAAGGCCTCAGTGCCATTCTGGGGTTTTCTCGGGATACTGGTTTCGCTGGATATTTATCATACCAGGAAGGCTGAAGAGGCAGATCAGGAGAAGAAAATAGAAAGCAATTAGGGACTCCGGCGGAACAAAGTTCGAACCAATTTCAAAAGTCGACAATATGACATCGTGCTATTAGCTGGCAGGTAGTATTAATATGCCAGGAGCTAAAGTGATGGGGGTCCTTCTCCCGCCAAAGGCGGGATCAGGATGACAATTTTTATCTATTGTCCTTATAGTTAATTCTGCCCAGCACACAGGCGAGCCCACGCTTCCATAACACAAGCTATAGCGTATGGGATATTTTTGTAATTTTATACAAACCAATAAGATCACGCGTTATAGCAGCGGCCGTTGCCGTAATTGCTAAGAAATAAAATATAGAGTATCCGTATGGTTCCGATAACTGCCTTCGTTTTAATAGTAATTGTTGGTTTCTTTTTGTTTCTACGAAAAGCCCATAATAAAGCTAGATGGATTACCCCTGGTGAACCTTTTCCATCACATTGGAGAATTATTTTAACAAGCCATGTCCCATTTTATAATTCATTATCTGAAGAAGAAAAAAACTGGTTTGAGTTCAAAGTTCAGGAATTTCTGTTGAATTGTAGAATTACTGGTATTGAAACAAGTGTTGATACGACAGATGAACTATTAGTTGCTTCGAGTGCAGTGATTCCAATTTTTGCGTTTAGAGATTGGAAATATTCAAATATCTACGAGGTCCTTTTATATCCATCAATGTTCAATGAAAAGTTTGAAACTAAGGGACCAGATCGGCATATTTCAGGCATGGTAGGCAGTGGTTATATGGAAGGAAAGATGATTTTATCCAAGCCAGCGTTGATACATGGATTCAAGAACGAATCAGACAAAAATAATACAGCTATTCATGAGTTTGTTCATTTGATAGATAAAACAGATGGATCAATAGATGGAGTACCTTCACTTTTATTAGAGAAACAATATACGATTCCATGGATAGATTTAATAAATAAGAAGATTGATGAAATATTTGAGAATAAGTCAGATATCAATCCATATGGAGGAACAAATCGAGGAGAATTCTTCTCTGTAGTAAGTGAATATTTTTTCGAGCGGCCAAAGCTATTAGAAAAAAAGCATCCTGAATTATATGCTTTGCTAGAGCAAATCTTTAATCAGGATATGGCTTCAAAGAGTCTAAAGAAAAAGAAAATGAGGATTGGCAGAAATAGTCCGTGTCCTTGTAACAGTGGTATTAAGTTTAAGAAATGTTGTGGACGGATACACTATAGTTAATATTATATTATCCGCTGATTCGGATCTCCCGATCTGTGCCCATAAACCGCTTGTCTCCTGACAAGCTACACATTTCATTATTTCAAAATTCGGCAAAACGACATCGTGCTATTAGCTGGCAGGTAGTATTAATATGTAATGAGCTAAAGTGAAGGCGATCCTTCCTCGCTCTGCTCCCGCCTGTGCTTAAGCTTCGGCGGCCGAAGCAGGATGACAATTTTTATCTACAGGCCTTGTAGTGACCCCGGAAAATCTTATAAATTCTTAACTTTTTCCCAGATCTCAGGTAATTTTTTAATGAGGACAAGTTCCTGCCAGGCTTTGCGTGCTTCTATGGCCGGACGGCCATAGTATGTTTTTCCTCCTTCGAGGGATTTGGTGGTACCGGCGGTGGCCAGCATAACAGTTCCTTCACCAATCACCAGATCTTTATCAACCACAACATAGGCCCAGAGGATCACATTGTCCTCGATCCTGGTAACACCTGCTATGGCAGCGAATGCCCCGATCAGGCAATATCTTCCGATCTGTGTATCATGGCCCACCTGTACGTGGTTGTCGAATTTAGTATAATCGCCTATCACGGTATCGCCGGTCACACCTTTATCGATGGTGGAATTGGCGCCAATCTCAACATGGTTTCCCAGTACCGCTCGCCCAACGGAGTTGAACTTCAGGGTTTCCCCTTGCCTTTTCTGGAAATAAAATCCGTCGGCACCTATCACTGAACCCGAATGGAGCACGACCTCGTCGCCCAGTATGCAATGGTCATACACAACAGCATTGGCATGGATGAGGCAATTCTTTCCGATCTTAACATTGTTGCCTATAAAGGCTCCGGGCTGTATCACCGTGCCCTCTCCGATCTCTGCACTGGGGCTGATCATGCCCGACGCAGCTTCGAATGGCCTGAAATGCTTCCCTACCCTGTTAAAATCTATAAAAGGGTCATCAGAAACGATGAGGCCTTTGCCTTCAGGACATTCAACATCCTTATTGATCAGGATAGTCGTTGCATTAGAATTCAAGGCCTTATCATAGTACTTGGGATGATCGACAAATGTCAGGTCACCAGCTTCAACCATATGAATTTCGTTCATGCCTTCTACGACATGCTCCGGATCACCAATATATTTGGCATCGAGAAAGCCTGCAAGTTCTTTCAGGCTGATTGGATGTGAAAATTTCATGCTTTAACTCTTTCTGAATAACTCCCTGATCGGGTATCCACCTTGATCAGGTCACCTGTATTGATGAACAATGGCACCTTAACATTGGCTCCGGTCTCCACGGTCGCATCTTTCATTACATTAGTGGCTGTATTGCCCCTTTCACCAGGCTCGGTATAAGTGATTTCGAGTATAACATAGGCCGGGAGCTCGCAGGCAAGGTATGATTCAGACTCAGTATGGTATGTGATCTCCACTTCCTGGCTTTCTTTCAGAAAATCCGGTGCTGAGATCAGCTCCTTACCAAGTGGGATCTGATCAAAGGTTTCCTGGTTCATGAAGTGATATGATTCACCGTCGTTATATAGATACTGATATGAACGTCTTTCTACACGCTGGACATTGATCTTAACTCCTGCGGTAAACGTATTGGGAATTACCCTCCCTGTCTTAACATTTTTCAGCTTTGTTCTTACAAAAGCTGGTCCTTTACCGGGTTTAACATGCTGAAATTCTACGATGGTGAACAAATCCCCGTTAAACTCTATTACCAATCCGTTTCTAAAATCTGATGTGCTAGCCATATGATATTTATTATTTTTTTAGTCCTGCTTTGGATATTTGCTGTACCCTTTCATGATTCCCCTTGTCGACCTTTGAATAAAGGCAAGGATCTCATCACGTTCCGGTGTAGCCGGCATGTCGGCTTCAATTATGTTTACTGCCTGGCTGACGTTTTGACCACGCAGGTATATCATCCTGTATATCTCCTGTATGTCATTGATCTGCTCAGCTGTAAATCCTCGTCTTCTCAAGCCGATGGAGTTCACACCCACGTATGAAAGTGGCTCCCTGGCCCCTTTTGTATAAGGAGGAACATCCTTACGCACCAGTGCCCCGCCTGAGATCATGGAGTGTTTTCCAATCTGTACAAACTGGTGTACGGCAGCGAGGCCGCCAACGATAGCAAAGTCGTCAATCGAAATATGCCCTGCAAGCGTTGCTGCATTGGCCAGGATCACATGGTTGCCGATCACACAATCATGGGCCACATGGACGTATGCCATCAAGAGGCAATTATTTCCCACGACGGTCTCATAATTAGCCTTGGTACCACGGTTGATGGTTACATACTCCCGTATGGTAGTATTGTCGCCTATTTTCACAATGGTTTCTTCACCATCGAATTTGAGGTCCTGCGGGATAGCAGAGATCACAGCACCCGGAAAGATGCGGCAGTTTTTGCCTATCCTGGCTCCTTCCATGATGGTTACATGAGAGCCGATCCAGGTACCTTCTTGAATCACCACATTTTTTTCGATGTTGACAAAAGGCTCGACCACCACATTGTTGGCCAGTTTAGCCTGTGGATGTACGTATGCTAAAGGTTGATTCATCAGATTGGGTTATTCGTTAGTTTCTTCTCTTTTCTTAATGGCCGCCATCATTTTGGCCTCCGTTACGACCTGTCCATTTACATATGCCTTGCCCTGCATAAGTGCAATACCGCGAGTTGCAGGTTTCAGGAGTTTATTATGGAATACTATGGTATCACCGGGGCGTACCACTTTTCTAAACTTTACGTCGTCAATTTTAAGGAAAAGGGTAATGTAATTTTCAGGATCCGGAACAGAATTCAGGATGAGGACCCCACCTGTCTGAGCCATAGCTTCCACCAGGATAACGCCGGGCATAACCGGATCTCCCGGGAAATGTCCCTGGAAGAAATATTCATTCATAGTCACATTCTTGACTCCTATGATATAATCCTCTCCCATTTCCATGATCTTATCGATAAAGAGGAATGGAGGACGATGTGGGAGGAACCCCTGAATGTCCATGATATCGAACAATGGTTCCTTCTCCAAGTCAATTGAAAATGATGCTTTCATCTTTTTCTTAGTATTGATATGATTTCTAATAAGTTTTCCTAATTCAACGTTTGCTGCATGGCCGGGCCTTCTGGCTATGATATGTGCCTTGAGAGGCTTACCCAGCAGGGCGAGATCACCGATCAGATCCAACAGCTTATGTCTTGCGGGTTCATTGCGATGATGCAACTCCAGGTTATTCAATATCCCGTCCTGCATCACATTTACCTTTGGTTTATCAAAAAGATCGGCGAGGCGATTGAGTTCATCCTGATCGATTACCCGATTCACAAAGACGATGGCATTGCTCAAATCGCCACCTTTTATGAGGTTGTTAGCCAGCAGGAACTCCAGTTCATGAAGGAACACAAAGGTCCTTGAATCAGCAATCTCCTCTTTAAAATCTTTTATGTCTTCAAGTACGGCATACTGTGTTCCCAGCACCCTGGTCTCGAAGTTGATCATCACAGATACCTTGAAAGTATCATTAGGGATAGCGATCAGCTCTACCTTATTCTCTTTATCGACAAACACGATGTTCTCTTCAATCTCGAGATATTCGCGTTCCGCATCCTGCTCTACACTACCGGCTTTCATGAGGGCTTCCATGAAATACTTCGAGCTGCCATCCATGATAGGCGGCTCACTCTGCGACATATCGATCATCAAGTTGTCAATGCCCATTCCGCGGACAGCTGCCAGCACATGCTCGCAGGTATTGATATCGGCATTATTCTGACGTAATGAAGTTCCCCTGGAAGTATCAATCACATTGGCAACATCTGCATCGATCACAGGCTGATCATCAAGGTCTACACGCCTGAATTTCAGTCCATGTCCCGCCGGGGCAGGATTAAAAGTCAGGGTAACCTGGTTTCCTGTGTGAAGTCCCGTTCCCTGTACCGATGTGGTCTTTATTATTGTACGTTGCTTTTCAGTCATATGCGGCTGTCGAGCGAATTTCTAAATTTTGGCAAAAGTAGTAAAAAATGCGATAGGTGCTTGCATTATAATGATGGATGAAACGGGATGGGAATTGCGAGCTTTTAGCTACGGGAGAGGGGAATCAATGTTTCACTGTTTCACGGTTTCACTGTTTCATTGTTTCACTGTTTTTTCATCCGCCGAAGCTCAGGCGAAGGAAGAGTATGCTAACGAATAAACAAACAAACGACTAAACGAATTGCCTACGGGCATTTATTACTGTAACTTTGTTGTTAACGGCCAATCCGTTCTAACTGAAAAACTTGTTGCTTATCATTAATGTGAATTGCAAAACATTATGAGAAAGATCATAATTTGCATAATTGTTTTTATAAACCTCGCCGGGAGCATATGCTCTCAGCAGGTTTATTTTAATAAACGGTATCAATTGAATGATCATCAGATTTTCAGTTCTGCACCAAGTGCGATTGAATCCGACGGAAAATACTATCTTACGGGTGCAACCGAAGATACTGTTAACCAAAGTTGGCGCTGGGTGTTTTTTATGCAATTATCGGATTCTGGATTTGTTGATAGGATCAACTATCTTGGAGATTATTCACATGACTACTACCCTGCATGGCCTGGATCTTTCCAAAAACAAGGATCCCGATTCGTATTTGCAGGGAATAAAATATACTACGGACCATACAATGAGGTTGGCGTGTTAGCTAAACTTAATAGCAATTTAGATACTATTTGGCTTAGGGAATATTATGGAGATCTGAACTTACCATTTGATAGCATACAACAAATTAACAACATAAGTATTTGTTCAGATGGTGGTATAATATGTACAGGTAGGCAATACACTTACCAGCAATCCAGCAAAATGCTTCTACTGCGTACGGATTCTACTGGAAGTCAACTTTGGAAAAGGTGTTATGGGATTACAGGTTTGAATAATGCTTACTCAGTAATCCAAACCACCGATGGCGGCTTTGCTATAGGAGGATTTTGGTATATACCGGGCAGTAGTGTGCACACCGGCGACCCCATCATTATTAAAACTGACAGTATGGGGAACCAGGAATGGCAAAAGAATATTGGCGGGCCATACCAGGATAATTCTGCAAACTTATGCCTGTCACCCGACGGAAGCATTATTGCCGGAACCATGTATGCTGATTCCCTGGCAGGTGATGTACCATATAGTCGCATACATATTGTTAAAATGGATAATACGGGCAACATTATTTGGGATAAAAAATATGACAGAAGTAATATAGTATATAATTACATGAGTCGTATAAATTGCCTTGATGATGGCAGCATTATTGCGTGCGGTTCAAAGCCTATAGAGCCACCCCGAACTTCCAGCTGGGCTATGAAAGTAAGCAGCGAAGGTGATAGTTTATGGTACAGGCATTATGACAATTTGCATGGTTATCAGAGTTTTAACTACTTATATGACATAATCCCTACTTCCGATAATGGCTTTTTGACCTGCGGCTATGTGTTTCCCATGCAGCCCGATACCGGTACCCAGGATGCCTGGGTTTTAAAACTCGACAGCATGGGCTGCGATACGCCTGGCTGCTTTACAGTGACTGTATTCGAGCAGCCCACCGACCACGCACCGCGCACCACACACCTGCAAATCTTTCCCAACCCGGCCGTCCACTACGTAAATATTCGATCTTCGATCTTTGGTCCTCGATCTTCGATCTTCATTTATGATTTATTCGGTCGCAAGCAAGATGAGATAATCATCCCCAAAGGACAAAACGAAACAAAACTGGATATCTCCGCCTATCCTCCAGGAGTGTATATTGCCGTACTAAAAAATGAAAAAGGGCTTGTAAGCAGGGGGAAGTTTGTGAAATCCGGTGACCGTTGACCGGAATGCTTACATGGCTAAATTGTTATTGTTAGTTGGCTTCATGTTGCTTTCGACTAAACAACTAAACGAATAAACAAAAACTCTCTACTCTCCTACCTTCTTTTCCAGTTCGTCAAGCCTGTCTACGATCTGCTGGAAGTTTTTAAAGTGGATGTACGACTTCATGTATTGCCTGAAGTTGATGGAAGGGGAACCCATGATGATTTCCCCGTCTTTTACGTTTGATGGAACACCGGCCTGTGCCTGGATCTTTACATTATCTCCAATCTTAATATGGCCTGCGAGACCTGCCTGACCACCGATCATACAGTTCTTGCCGATCTTGGTCGATCCTGAAATACCTGTCTGGGCAGCAATCACGGTATTTTCACCGATCTCCACATTATGGGCGATCTGTATGAGGTTATCCAGCTTTACGCCTTTCCTGATGATGGTTGAACCTATGGTAGCCCTGTCGATGGCGGTATTGGATCCCACCTCAACATTATCTTCTATGATCACATTCCCGGTCTGAGCAACTTTTACATATTCTCCCTTTTCATTCGGGGCGAAGCCAAAGCCGTCACTGCCGATGATCACTCCTGAATGTATGGTACACTCTTTCCCCAGTACAGTATCATGATAAAGCCTTGCACCGGCAAAAACAGTACTCCCGTCCCCTATCTTTGAATTATCGCCAACATAAGCATGGGGATACAGTTTAACCCCATCGCCAAGGACTGCATCTTTCCCGACAAAGGCAAACTCTCCTATATAAACACCCTCTCCTATCTGTGCACTTTCATCAATGTATGCCAGCTCGCTGATGCCTGATTTTTCCAGCTTCATCTTATTATACATTTCCAGTAAAGAGGCAATGGCCAGATAGGGATCTTCCACCCTGATCAGGGTAGCTTTGATCTCCTTCTCAGGTTTAAATTCATTCCCAACGATCCCAATATCGGCTCCCGTCGTATAAATAAAGGATGCATATTTGAGATTGGCCAGAAAACTGAATCCGCCCAGTGCTT
>QMPN01000017.1 GCA_003648575.1 Bacteroidota bacterium | reverse complement strand
CAATGAATTTCTGAGGGGGCATATCAATGATTCCTATACCATCGATGTCAGAAATACATGTTCCTTCTTTCTTCAAAGGATCAACCAACATGTATTCCGCGACCCGGAAGGACTTATCGAGAACCTGATCCTGGTCAACCAGGCCATGAATACGCATTTTGGAAAGGAGCGTAATTCCTACCCCCGCATCATCCGGAACAGGAACAAGAAATACTTTTATCTCGATAAGGATGGTAACTACTGGCGCATGATGGATTTTGTTCCCGAAAGCCGGTCGTACAATATATGTGAAAGCACTGCCATTGCCAGGGAAGGGGCTGCTGCCTTTGGACGTTTTCAATTCATCATGAACAAAGAAGATCCGGCAAACTATATCCCAACCATACCGGATTTTCACCACCTGGGGAAGCGTCTCGATCAATTAAAGCAAGCCATCGATAAAGATGCATTTTCGAGGGCAGGAATTGCTTCGAAGGAAATTGCATTTGCACGTGAAAGGATGTACTACGCCACTGAACTGGATAATCTCCTGCAGGATGGCAGCATCCCCATACGGGTGACCCACAACGACACCAAATTGAACAATGTGCTATTCAATAAAGAAGGCAAAGACTTTATTTGCGTGGTTGATCTCGACACCGTGATGCCCGGTACCGTACTTTACGACTATGGAGATATGGTACGCACTTTTACCAGCCCGGTAGAAGAGGATGAACCTGATCCGGCTAAAGTTATTTTCCGGACCGAAATTTTCGATGCCCTGACTGAAGGTTATCTCTCCGAATTGAAAGGCAGCCTGAATGAAGCGGAAAAGGAACAGCTGCTTTTTGGTGGAAAGATGATGCTTCTCATGATAGGTGTCCGCTTCCTGACTGATTTCCTCGAAGGTGACCACTATTTTAAAACCAGCCGCGAAAACCACAACATCGAAAGGTGCAGGAACCAGTTTGTGCTCCTGAAACAAATCGAAGAACAAGAAGATGATCTGCAAGAGATCATCAGAAAATACGCTTGATAAACTAAAATCCTGATTGATGAAGAAAAACATAATCATATTGAGCCTGATCATGGCTACGACCTTGTGTAATTTTGCACAGAATGTTCAAGTGTATGACTGGGAAAATCCTGCAGTCATTTCAATAAACAAGGAAGATCCTCATGCCACCCTCATTCCATACAGCACTGTGGAGCAGGCGCTGAAAGGAGATCCATCAGAAAGCCCATATTATAAGTTGCTTAACGGCGACTGGAAATTCAAATGGGTATACAAACCGGCCGACAAACCCGAAGGTTTTTTCGAACCTGCTTTTATCGATGAAAGCTGGCTTACTATACCTGTCCCATCAAACTGGGAGTTGCAGGGCTACGGAACTCCCATCTATGTGAATATCCCTTATGAGTTTACTGAGGATCCACAGCCGCCCCAGGTCCCGCACAACTATAACCCGGTAGGATCATACAGAAGCTGGTTCAGCATTCCGGAAAACTGGGACGGACGCGAGGTATTTATCCATTTTGGTGCCGTGAAATCTGCCATGTACTTGTGGATCAATGGTGAAAAAGTTGGCTATAGCCAGGGCAGTAAATTACCTGCTGAATTTAATATCACCCCATACCTCAAAGAAGGCGAAAACCTGCTCGCCATGGAAGTGTACCGCTGGTCAGATGGTACCTATCTCGAATGCCAGGACTTCTGGAGGATCAGTGGAATTGAAAGAGATGTTTATCTCTGGTCGGCACCTGAAGTGCATATCCGTGATTTCTGGGTCGATGCTTCTCTCGATGATTCTTATGAGAACGGAATACTAAATGTGGACCTGGATATTAAGAAATACAATGAAAAGAAAAAGGCAAAAAATTTCACTGCGGCATATTCACTTTATGATGCCGAGGGGAAGCTTATCGTAAGCAGAGATATCCTGTTCTCACTTGGGAAAGAACATTATAATACCTCCATAAGCTTTGATCAGGAGCTTATTCCCGGTGTGAAGCAATGGTCGGAGGAAAAACCAAATCTCTACACAGCAGTACTGAAGATAAAGGATAAAAAAGGCAATCTCCTGGAGACCTTGAGCTGTAAGACCGGTTTCAGGAAAGTAGAACTAAAGGAAGGCCTCCTTTATGTCAATGGCGAATATGTCCTTATCAAAGGTGTCGACCGCCATGAGCATGATGAAAAGACTGGCCATGTAGTGGATGAGGAAAGCATGCGTAAGGACTTGTTCCTTATGAAAACCAATAATATCAATACCGTTCGCACCAGTCATTATCCCAATGATCCCTTGTGGTATCAACTCTGTGATGAATACGGAATGTATGTGATAGATGAGGCCAATATCGAATCGCATGGTATCGGTTATCATCCCGACAGGACCCTGGGAAACAAGCCCGAGTGGATGGAAGCCCACCTCGACCGCATACGACGCATGGTGGAGCGCGATAAAAACCACCCCTCCGTGATCATATGGTCGATGGGGAATGAGGCGGGCGATGGTGTGAATTTCGTTGCAGGGACAGACTGGATTCATGATCGGGATGCATCCAGGCCGGTGCACTATGAACGTGCCACCACCAATGCTCATACCGATATTTATTGCCCCATGTATCCCGGACTGGCATACCTCGAAAAGTGGGCTAAAGGAGACGATCCGCGAACCCTGATCATGTGTGAATATGCACATTCAATGGGAAACAGTACAGGCAACCTGGTGGATTACTGGAATCTGATCCGTAAGTATGATAAACTGCAGGGCGGAAGTATCTGGGACTGGGTAGATCAGGGCCTGTTACAAACTGATGATGAAGGAAATGAATACTGGGCCTATGGTGGTGATTTCGGACCTGAGGGTACTTATTCTGATTGGAACTTCTGTGCCAATGGCCTGATAAATGCTGACCGAAGCATACATCCCGGCCTCTATGAAGTGAAGAAAGTTTATCAGTCAGTGATTTTTGAACAGGATCCGGAGTTTTCAAATAAAATCCGGATATACAATGAGTATAATTTCACCAACCTCAATGAATTCGACTTCTATTATACGGTTCTGGGAGATGGAAGACCGTTTTCGAAAGGGAGGATAACACAGCTGGAATGTGCTCCCGGCGAAACCATCACCTTCGAGATTCCGCAGAATGAGATCTTCACTGAGCCCGGCGTAGAGTATTTCTTCAACATTTATATGGCTGCCCGTGATGATAAGGGTTTGATCCCCAAAGGCCATATCATGGCATCGGAACAGATCAGAATGCCCTTCCAGCCTGTTCGTATCATGCCTGCACCGGGCCCGCCACATGGATTGCAAAAGATCGTGGATGGTGACATGCTGAAAGTGTCAGGCGAGAATTTCAGCGTGACCCTGGATAAAAGCACAGGTGCCCTGACAGATTATTCCTACCGCGGAAAAAACATGATCCTGGATGCCCCGCAGCCATATTTCTGGCGTGAGCCTACCGATAATGACCATGGTTTCGGGATGCTAAAACGGCTTGGCGTGTGGAAGAAGGCATCAGAAAACAGGGTGATGGAAAGCTTTGAGGTGCTCGAG
Organism: Bacteroidota bacterium; assembly: GCA_003648575.1. The sequence continues at coordinate 20,934 of QMPN01000017.1, read as the reverse complement.
TCAGATTCCAGGCAACTGAGGATCAAGGTAGATTATTCCCTGCCGGATGTTTATTCCAGCTATAGCATTTTGTATAGCATCGATATGTATGGGGAGGTGAGCCTGCAGGCTACACTGCATCCCGGTGACAGCATGCTACCCGATATGCCGCGATTTGGATTTTATATGGAAATGCCAGAGGCATACGATCATGTTGAGTGGTTTGGACGCGGGCCATTCGAAAACTATATCGACCGTAAAACGGCTGCCTTTGTGGGATTGTATAATGGCAAGGTCGAAGACCAGCATGTGTCTTATATCCGTCCGCAGGAAAATGGAAATAAATGTGATGTACGCTGGATGTCGCTGACCAATGCGGAAGGCTATGGATTGGAATTTTCTTCTGCGGGTCACTTCGAATTTACGGTACAGCACTATCGCCCGGAAGATATAAAACAGGAAAATCGTGAGACTAATATGCACAGTGTGGATGTTCCCAAAAGAGGCATGGTAGGGGTCAACCTCGACCACTTCCAGATGGGCGTTGGTGGAAACAACAGCTGGGGAGCATGGCCTATCGAAAAATATCGCTACCCGGCCAGGGCATATAACTTTCTATTAAAGATCAAACCAATTGTAAAATAATTCAATAGCATGCGCAACATAGTATTATTGGTTTTAGCAGGACTGTTTATTGTTTCCTGTCAACAGGAAAAAGCAGGGTCGCCAGCTGATTACGTCAATCCCATGATAGGAACAGCTGGTCACGGCCACACTTACCCGGGCGCCATGCTTCCTTTCGGAATGGTGCAACTGAGCCCGGATACTAGAAAAGACAATTGGGACGGATGCTCAGGCTACCACTACAGTGATGATACCATTTATGGTTTTAGCCATACGCATCTGAGCGGTACAGGAGTTGGTGATTATGGCGATATCAGGCTGATGCCTGTTACGGGAAATACGGATGAACTCGCAGCTATGCTGGAGAGGGGCGAACTGCCCTCATCTGGCTTTTCGCATGATGACGAGATTGCAGAGGCCGGCTATTATGCTGTTGAGTTCAACGATATGGAAGTGGAGGTTGAGCTAACGGTGGGGAGACGAAGTGGCCTTCATAAATATGAGTTCGGATCTGGCGAAAAGCATGTCCTGCTCGACCTGTTTGAAGGTGCTACCTCTGATAAGATACTGGGACTGGAACTAAATATAATCGATGATCACAGCATCAGTGGACTTAAACGCACCAAAGGCTGGTCGAATGATCAATATGTATATTTCTACGCTGAGTTTTCAGCTCCTTTCAGCGATATTGGAGTATTTGGAGAAGAGGAAAGCCTGGAAGGGAAAACCTTTTCTTCTATAGAGGATCTGAAATGTCTGCTGACTTTCGATGATGAAACTGAAAATCTTCTTGTTAAAGTAGGGATCTCTGCAGTAGATGCTGAGGGAGCCAAAAAGAATGTACTCAGCGAAATACCCGGATGGGATTTTGACGGAATGAGACAAAAGGCATTTGATTCATGGGATGATGAACTTGGTAAAATTGAGGTAGAAGGCGGAACCGATGAGCAGAAAGTCACTTTTTACACGGCTTTATACCATTCTTTTCTGGCGCCTTACCTATACTCTGATGTAGATGGCCGTTACCGGGCTCATGACCTGCAGGTACATCAATCTGATCATGAAATGTATACGGTATTTTCTCTCTGGGACACTTTCAGGGCACTGCATCCATTGTTTACAATCATACAGCAGGAGAGGACCAATGATCTCATAAAAACCATGCTCGATATGTATGAAAAGGGAGGCTTGCTCCCGGTGTGGGAACTGGCAGCCAACGAAACCTGGTGTATGATCGGTTACCATTCCATCCCTGTCATCACCGACGCCTACATGAAAGGTATTCGTGGGTATGATGTGGATCTTGCATTTGAGGCCATGATAAAAAGCAGCATGCAGGATCGTGAAGGACTGTCATATTATCGTGATTATGGTTACATCCCTGCCGGGAAAGATGGGTCTTCAGTATCGAAAACCCTGGAATATGCCTACGACGACTGGTGTATTGCCATGATGGGAAAAGAACTGGGGCATGAAGAAAAATATGTCAATTATATTCAAAGGGCACAGTATTATAAGAACCTTTTTGATTCGGAAACAGGCTTTATGCGCGGCCGCATGAATGGCATGTGGGTCACACCTTTTGACCCTGCGGAAGTGAACTTTATGCTTACCGAGGCGAACACCTGGCAGTATAACTTCTTTGTTCCACAGGATGTGTCGGGACTGATGAATCTCTATGGCGGAGATCAGGGCTTTACACAAAAGCTGGATGAGATGTTTAGTGCCAGCATGGAAATGAGTGGCAGACACCAGAGCGATATCACCGGTTTAATCGGCCAGTATGCGCATGGCAATGAGCCCAGCCACCATATGGCTTACCTCTATAACTTTTCCGGTGAGCCATGGAAGACACAGGCCCTTGTCAGAAAGATCATGGCCGAACAGTATAGTGAAAAGCCCGATGGCCTGTGTGGAAACGAAGATTGCGGACAAATGTCGGCATGGTACGTGCTGAGTGCCATGGGATTCTATCCGGTGACCCCGGGAACGGATTATTATGTAACCGGCAGCCCGTTATTTGATAAGGTGACCATCCACCTGGAGAATGGAAAAGAATGCATTATCGAGGCCGGGAATAATTCTGAAGAGAATGTATACATACAATCAGCAAGCCTCAATGGCGAAGCCCTGAAGAAATCTTTCCTGCTGCATGCCGACATGATGAATGGAGGACATTATATATTTGAAATGGGCCCTGAGCCTAACGAGCAATGGGGCGTTGCTGAAGGGGAGAGGCCGCAAACCGCGATTACAGAACATTTGATCAGTCCGGCTCCATATATCATTGCGCCGTCACGTACTTTCGCCACTACCATGGAGATCGGAATGGGGTGCCTCGACGATGAAGCTGTGATCCTCTATTCCCTCCAGGGAAATAAACCGGTCAAAGGGACCGCAGTATATGATGAGCCATTTACTATTGATAGGAATACGAAGGTTACACTGTTGTCGCACTCCGAGGGAAAGATCCCCAGCAAATTTATTGAAGGCATCTTCAGCCTGATGCCGGAAGGCCGTAATGTGAGTTATAGTACAGCCTATGATGCTCAATATTCTGCCGGAGGTGAAATTGCACTCATCGACCTGATCAGGGGCACAGATAACTTCCAGACCGGATCATGGCAGGGCTTTAACGGAGTGGATGTGGATATACTTGTTGACCTGGGCCAAACACAAAGGGTGAACATTATCAAGGCAGGTTTTCTTCAGGATCAGAATAGCTGGATCTTTATGCCGGAGTGGGTTGAATTCAGCGTATCAGCTAATGGGAAAGACTACAAAACTGTAGGCAGGGAGATAAATAAGATCGATGAACGCAATGATGGTGGCATTACACACGACTTTTCAGTGATGACCGCCGGCATGAATGTACGCTATATTAAGGTTATTGGGAAAAACCGTGCTACATGCCCCGAATGGCATCCCGGTGCCGGGAATCCGGCCTGGTTGTTTGTTGATGAAATAGTTGTTGAATAGAGTACGAGGTATTATGTATTAGGTACAATGTATCGTGAAATAAAAAAAGCCGGTCTCAAAAGAGCCGGCTTTCTCTTAATACTTTGTACCTAATACATTGTACAGTAAAATCTCCGATTTTACTAATACTTCTTGGCCAGATAATCGGCAATGCCATCTGAGCTCTTGGTTACGGCTTCGTCACCTTTGTGCCAATCGGCGGGGCAAACCTGTCCGTTTTCTTCGAAGAACTGAAGTGCATCAACGGTGCGGAGAGCTTCTTCAACGCTCCTGCCAAGAGGGTCATCATTCACCACCTGGTGACGGACAACGCCCTGTTTGTCGATGAGGAAAAGACCGCGGTAAGCTACCGGATCGCCTTCAAATTCCATTTCGCCGTCTTCATTATAATCATATTCCCCGGCCAGGACATCATAGTTTTCAGAGATGGTTTTCGAAAGATCTGCAACCAGTGGGAAAGTCACACCCTTGATACCACCATCCTTTACATCTGTGTTGAGCCATGCCAAGTGTGAGAATTTGGAGTCGGTTGAGCAACCTACAACGGCTACATTCCTTTTGTCAAACTCTTCCAGCTTGGCCTGGAAAGCCAGGAGCTCGGTGGGGCAGACAAAAGTGAAATCCAATGGATAAAAGAAAAACACTACATGCTTCTTTCCAATGTATTGGTCTAAGGAGAACTTTTCAGCAAATTCGCCTCCATTTACAACAGCAGTTGCTTCAAACAAAGGGGCTTTTTTTCCAACTAATACAGACATAATTTGATTTTTTATTGTGTTATTTCATTAATTTTCAGAGTGCAAAGATAAGAAATATTTCTTATTTAGAAAGAATTCATTTAAGGTGTTGGGTGTTGGATGTTGGATGTTGGATTGGTTGAATCGGTTGAACTGGAATGAAATAGGTCCTGGCAGGAGCACTTATTGTTTTAGTACTTTTTTCATCAGAACTTTATCTTGATAACTGTATTTCAAGATGTAAATTCCGGGTGGGAAATCCGAAACATCAATATTATTTATCCTTCCGTTAAGCTTCTTTGAATACAATATTTGTCCATAGTTATTTGAAATGGATACCATGCCCTCATCCACATAATATGGCGTTGAGATATTGATCGTCGACTGGCAGGGATTTGGGTAGATTTGTAAATACTGTTCGTGATATTTAATCCCAAATGGATTAGTATTGCAGGCGAATTCCTCTACAGTCATTTTAAATTGATTCATATCACCCAATTTTACCCATCCATATAAAGTATCACTTTCATCGAAGATCCTTATTCCCAGAAAAGTTTCTTCATTAATGAAATCACATGGGTAGCAGGGTTGATGATATTCCTGGTTAATGATTATTTCCTCTCCCTGGAACCACTGGCCTGAATGATCAATTAATTCGTTGTATTCGAAAACTCTTGCAATATTGAAATATATATCAACTGCACCGCCACAAAAACTACCATTTGTATCAGCAAAGCAGGTGTCAACAAAGTAGGCGATCTCGCAATGACTGGCAGGGAATACCTTGCAATTCATGGTGCGGTAGTTACCGTCGTCGAAACGAGTTTGAAGTGCAAAATCCTCTATACCATCTCCATTTATGTCAAGCGGGTATAACTCACTGAAATTGATCAGCCATAGTTCATCGGGTATTATTTCATAATCAGGAGATACATCCCAATAAAAATCATTTAAACCATATTGTCCTGCCGAAATGGATTGTGCCCGACCTGATATACCTGCAAAAACAACAATTAAGATTATGGCAATTAGCTTTTTCATGCCAAATATTATATGGTTGTAACAAAGATACGAAATTATTCCTCCAAAAGAAAGAAAGCAAAGTGAGGATTCAACCTACAGCCCACAGCCCAACGCCTAACGCCTGGCGAAGCCTACATTATATCATTAATATCAAACAGCAATGGCATGTCCATCTCAAAGTCGTAAAGGGTTTGCTTCCGGATCTGGTAGTAGTTGCGGTAGTATGAACGCAGGGCCATGTAGTAGCCTTTCAGGGCATTGTCGTTGTCGATCTGGGCATTGTTCAACTCCAGCACATCGTTTACCTGTCCGATCATATAGCGGCGCTGTGTGACGTCAAACCTCTTCTGTGCAACGGTATCGGCCTTGGCGGCAATCCTTAGTTGGTTCTCCTGCATATTGAACTGCATTACTTCGAGGTAAATACTTTGTTTGAAATCTATTTCCTCCTGTTCAACCGAGGTTATTACCAGTTCTTCTTGTGACTCAGCCAGCTTAATCTGCCCGTGCGCTGAGCCCCAGTCAAGGATCGGAAGTCTGAATCCCAGGCTCATCTGTCGTGCATCATCTGGTTGTGTGTATGCTCCCTGTATTGTTGCTCCTTGTGCAGCAAGACCGAAAGTAGCTGAAAGGTCAGCATCGAAGCGGCCCATCATTTTTGCCAAATTTACCTGGCTCTGGGCTTGCAGCCTTCGTTTCTCAAAATCAAGGGCTGTTGAAGAGTTGTATTGCGCTTCATCCAAAGCCTTCCCTGCATCAATGGTAAAGAACTGCTCTACCTTTGGTGGGATCAGTTCAATAAGTACGTCATCTTTTATTCTCAGATATGACTTTAGCCTGAACAGGTTATTTTCGAATTCCAGTTCAGCCTGCTCAACAGCAGCTTCAGCTTTCAGGTAATTCAGTTCCAGTTGAAGCAGTTCATTCTCAGCGATCTTTCCAAGCTGGTATCTTCCCTTGGCGATACGGTAAAGGGTATCGTAATTAAACATGTTTTTCACCGAGATCTGCAGATCGATCTGGGCCTGCAGCAAGTTGAAGAAATAATTGGTTGCTAAGATAGCAACCTGTTCCACATCTTCCAGGTAGCTCCTCTTGGCCATTTCATATTTCATGGGCTCAATATGTTTGTCCCATCTGAAATTATTGTATTGAAAAAGTGGCTGATCGTACCTAACATTGATAATTTCGGCCGCGAAGGGTTGATCTTGAGGTGTTCCCGTAATATTGTCAAAATATGCAAGCCTACTGTTAAGTGATATCTTTCCCCCGGTAGGGCCAATGCGTTGACTCAATGACAATCCTGCATTTGCACCACCCTGGTCAACAGGTTTAAATTCATAGCTTCCGTCTGGTTGTTGAACGGCATCAATACCCCTGTTATACTCCGGTACGGTACCATCCAATGTAAGAGCAGGCAGGTAATCCGCCTTAAAAGATTTGAACTCCCAGTAACTGGACCTGAAACGATGCTTGGCGATCAATGCATCCGGTGATTGCTCTTGTGCAACATAGATGACATCATCCAGTGAGAGAAGATTAATATTGTCATTCTGTGCATAGCCTTCTGATGGTGAAAGCAAAGCAAGAAGAAAAAGTGAAAGAAACGCGTTCAGGATTTTACTCTTTTTCATTGTAGATGTTCTTCTATTCATGACGAAGTGATTCAACAGGATTCTGGTTGGCGGCTTTGCGCGCAGGCATATATCCAAACGTGATGCCAATGGCGGCAGAAACACCAAAAGAAACTACTATGGAGAGCAGGGAGATGATGGTCAGTATCCCCGTAAATTCAGTGATTATCTTGGCAAAGGCTACACCAAGCACGATCCCGATAAATCCTCCGGTGACGCTGATCAGTGTTGCTTCGGTCAAAAACTGCGTGATGATATCACGCTGCGTAGCCCCTGAGGCGCGACGCACTCCTATCTCCCGAATCCGTTCCATCACAGATGCGAGCATAATGTTCATAATGCCAATACCGCCTACAATCAGGGATATGCTGGCAATAACCCCCAGCACAATATTGAAAATATCTTTTGTATGCTGCTCCTGCTTCAGTAATAGTTCAGGCACAGTGATCTCAAAATCAGGGATATCGGAATGCCTTCGCAGCATCATGCGTTGCAAGAGGGTGGTTGTTACGTTCAGGTTTTCACTGTTGTCAACCTGAACCACGATCCTGTCGAGTTGGTTTTTGTTTGTTTCATCAGCTGAGCCTCCACTGCTGAAAGAGGAAATTATCTGGCCGTGGGAGACGATGATCTCACTACCCCCGCCACCAATGTCCCTGGGGTCGATCACCGAACGGTCTTTATACCTCAGTAATACTGTTTGCAGGGGAGCATAAATGTTGTTGTTATAATCGCTGATGCCCAGGTCTTCAGAGGTTCCGCCGGCCATCTTCATGCTTTCGAGTATGCCTACAACTTTGAGCCAGATATTCCCGCATTTGATGTATTTCCCCAATGGGTTTTCCGCCGAGAAAAAGCGTGATTTGATAGTTGGCCCGATGATACAGACGGGGCTTCCGTTCTCCATTTGCAGGTTATTGAACATCATACCATCCTGAAGGGGCAGGCTATACACATCGAAAAAGTCCGGGCTTACACCTTTTAAGGTTGCTTTTTTTCTGATCCCGTCCTTGATAATGAATGTTTCATAGGTCACCTCCGGGCTTACCCTGACCACGGTGGGAATGATGTCAGTTATACTTTTGGCATCCTGAAGCGTCAGTCCCGGTGAATATTTTCCTTTTAATGACCTGCTGTCATCACCATCATCACCCTCCGCGGCCGAATTATCCAGGATGGGCGTGATCATGATATTATTAACCCCAACCATTTTGATCTGGTCCAGGATCTCCTGCCGGGCTCCATTTCCAATAGCCATCATGGCAATCACGGCTGCAACACCGAAAATAATACCAAGAGCGGTAAGTATGGAGCGGAACTTGTTTGCCAGTACGGCATCAATGGCAATATTCAGGGTGTGGTAGAATCTGTCCAATTTTCGTAGTTTAATTACCAGGATAACGGCAAAAGGGCCTGAAAATTTTTATTCCTGCAAATTTAACCAAATTAAATATATAATAGGAGTATACTTATTTGGATGCGAACAAGGCTGTTTGGTTTAATGCTGAATTCGGAAGGTGCAAAATCTGAAGAAGCATTGTAATAATGAATTAAAATTCAAAACTCAAAACTCAAAACTCAAAATTATTTGTCAAGGTCATAATGTTCCTTTAGCAAAAAATAATACGCCTTCCCAAAGTGATGCTTAAACACATTGTCGCGCGTATTGGGAATGAATTCTTTGTAATATTTTTCCGTAGGGGGAAGGATCACGGGTGTTCCGGCAGGCACATAGTTCATGCTTTGTGCATATTCAGGCTCCTGCATGCCATCCATATAAGTATCGATAAATTTAAACATTTTTACACCCAGGTATTTCAACAGGCGTTTTCTGGCTTTGTCCAGTGAGCGGTCTGTCTTTCTGAAAATAGATTTGACCACCACTTTTTCCATCCATCCCATAGAGCCGGTAAAAGTTTCCATGTCGACAAAGGGGTTCACTTCGCTGAAGTCGTCCAGCACCTGCACTGTGATGGGTGTCTGCGGTACCCAATCCACGGGGTTCACCACCCTGATTGCCCACCCTCCGCGGTTGATGTAATCATAGTCATAGGCATAAAAAAGATTGCCGGGTTTCGGGGCAGCGCTGTTATATGTCTTGAATATGATATCATCCGGCACAAGATCATTTAAATCATAATATAAGTATGAATTGAGCAGAAAAACAATGGCTCCACCCTGGCTGTGGCCCATCAGGATGAATTCCTTCACTCCTTTGCGATGGTACTCATTGATCTTGTCTACGATATCTTCTGCCATGCATGCAAGTCCTGTCAGCCAGCCCGAATGTACGCTGGCCAAAGAGTCGTCGGACAGTTTGTAATGAAACTTTTCGTTTAAGGAAATTTGTATGACGCCTGTAGCAGGCACCATGCCCGCATAAAAGTTCTCCAGCCACGAACTGGTTTTAGCAGTAGTTCCCCGAATCTCCAGAACACCAACTCCATCATCCCTCAGGTAAAGGTCAAATAAGTTATCGAGCGGACCAGCTTTGGATTGATAAACGCGTTTGTAATTTCCCGGAACAGGGACAGACAGTTTGTCATTATTTGTACTTGAGATATTGTGTGTTAAGCCAAGCAATTCCGCATATTCCCCGGGATCAAATCCGGGCTTCAGCACATTTTGAGCATATGAATTCAATCCTGATATTAAAAGCAGCATGACCAGCAAGCCGGTGTTTCGCAGAATTATTTTCATTGTTCGGGTTTTACTTTTCCAGTGGCGACATTTTTGAAAAGGCTTCCATGACCTTTTTTACATAAGTTTTGGAAACAAGCAGAGAAATACTTTCTTCCGTGTCCAGCTCAAGGTGAAGTCCGTCTTTTTCTTTGCGAATGATATCGACCTTAGCGAGATTGACCATGTATGAACGGTGGCAGCGGATAACGTTGCTGTCACTGAATTGCTCCTCAAAAGCCTTCATCGAATTCCGGACCATGAAATGATGCTGCTTATTCCGGCGGACGTAATGAATAGAAACATAATTATCGGCTGCTTCCAGATAGAGCAGGTCTGCCAGGTGAACAGAAAGGCGTAAGCTTCCTTTTTCATCCTTGAAAGGGATCATGCCACCTTCTCCTTTTTTGGATGTGGTTTCCATCCCTTTCATTTCCTCCAGTCTGGCTGATTTATCCTGCCAGGAAAAGAAAAGCCAGAGAATAGTATATGGTAGAAGAATGATAAGGGAAGTATTCTTAATGCTGGCACTGAAAATGACCATAAAATCACGCTCGTCGGCCAGGATGAACTTCACATAGATGCAATAAACAAAGGCCATCACCAGGATCTCAGAAACGACCCAGAGGGCATAACGCCAGTAGTTAAGTATTTTTTTTCGGCTGTATAAGAACATCATCAGCCTGCTGATGACTACTACCAGCATACCGGTAAGGATCACAAAGCTTGAATAGAGGAACAGGCGGACCCCGCTGAGCTTTAAATAGGAATCGGCACCGAAGGGGGCATAAACATTAATGAATATCAGCGCAAAGATGGCAGTAAACAGCACCAGCCGGATGATGTTTCCCCATCGGTTCAGGTAATCCGGAATGGCTTTTTCATAAAATTGCATGGATGCCTGGCTGGTTTTTTGTTTACTATGTACAAAGGTAACAAATATGACGGTTTTTTATTTCCCTGCAGTGGAATAGAAAAGATAATTTCGCCCCTATATACTGTTTTTTACCCCCGTATTTACAAATTGGTCACATAAGCATGCCCTGCATACCTATTTTTTGCAAAGGGGCTTTTGATTGCAGAATTTTGCAATTAATATTTGAATTACGATTATGGGCTATACCAGCAATCATAATATATTAGGCAAGGCATTTTCACTGGATAAGGATGCTGAAAGGTTAAAAGGGACAGGCATAGATTACCGTTGTTTTTCTTTTAGTTCTGATTATTCAAAACATCTGCCCGGTCCGGCCACTATGCCGGAAGATGAAAAAGATTTCCTCAGTGCTCTTGCCGACAATCAGATCAGGGAAAACATTGAATTCCGCTATCCGGTTTTTATGCCCGAAGGCTACCGGCAGACCAACAGGGCCATAGTCCTTTTGCATGGCCTGAATGAAAAAAGCTGGGATAAGTATCTTACCTGGGCAAGGGAGTTGGTGCTTCGTACCGGACATGCAGTGATTCTGTTTCCCATCAGTTTTCATATGAACCGTACTCCTTCATCATGGGTCAACCCCAGAAGGATGTCTGGCCTGAGCCACCAGCGTGAAAAAAAATATGACGGTCAGCAATACTCCACATTTGCCAATGCGGCCCTCAGTGAAAGACTCGACAATATGCCTGAGCGCTTTGCCCTTTCAGGCTACCAAAGCATTATGGATCTCCTCAATTTGGTAAATCATATAAGCTCCGGTAAACACCCGGTATTCAAAGAAGATACTGAGATCCACTTCTTTGGGTATTCCATCGGAGCTTTTTTAGCCCAGGTGCTGATGATCGCCAACCCTGAAGGCATCTTTGACAAATCACGTTTTGTACTGTTCGCCGGAGGAACTGTGTTCAGCAGGATGAACGGAATATCCCGTTTAATCATGGATCAACAGGCCTTTGGAAAATTACGTAAGTACTACCTCAACCAGAGTAGTTGGAGAAGACAAACCCTGAAGTCGTACGTTAAGCATATGGAAATAAAAAACATAGCCAGGGCATTTATGGCCATGTTGTCACCGGATTATTTCAGTTCTCTGCGCGGCAGCGTCTTTAACGACTTCAGCGACCGGCTACTGGTTTATGCACTGAAGGATGATGAAGTTTTCCCGGAGGAATATATCATGGAAAATTTCGACGGCTCAGGCGTATGGGTGAACAGGATTGATTTTCCTTATGTATATACGCATGAAACGCCCTTCCCGATAAGTACTGATCCTGAATTATCAAAACAGGTTGATGAAAGCTTCGACCGCATATTTAAGGAAGCAGGACATTTCCTGCGGGATGATCAAAATCACGGTTTTTAAAGATCCCGGAAATATTTTTTATTGAGCTGCCTCGGCCTTTCTGGCGAGCCAAATCCTAAATCCGATAAAGACAAACATAAAGCCGGTCATAGCCAGCGGGGTGATGATCATGAGCCCCTGTGTTGTTTCTCCCTCGAATACTCCCAGGTAAGATGCCATGTAAATGCTGAAGGCAATGATAAGGATTCCACCGAGCACTTCCCATCGCCAGGCGACGAACCACAGAACGACAATAGCCAGCCAGGGCAGGATAGTGGTGAAATTATCGAAGATTGAGCTAATGCCACCCTCATTATTAAAGCCGGTTACAATACCGAAAATAATCCAGAACAGGGTGACTACAAGTAGAGCAGTTCGGGCCACACGCCTGCAATTGTTGACACAATTTTGAACCGCTTCAGGGTAAGTTCTTTGAGCCATGTTAATTTGGTTTGGACTACAAATATATAAAAAACTACATATTTGCTCAGGGGGAGGCTATTCATCCTCATCCACTATGAGGTAGATGTCTTCGTTGTCACGCTTCATCAGGTATTGCTCCCGGCCGAATTTTTGGAGTGTCAAGGTATCCGTCATCAGCTCATAGGTAGCCTGCCGGTCCTTTTCGATCTCGGAGAGATAATACTCCTTTTCCATTTCCAGCTCATGATGCATCCTGTTGAGCCGGATCTGTGCAATGAAATTATTATTATCGAAAAACAACAGCCACACCAAAAAAGCGATAATGGTGATCGCATATTTATTATTGAGGCGGTGGAGGAATTTATTCATTAATGCAAAAGTAAGGATTGTCTGTTTGCAATTTCAAGAGCGGGAGAAAAATGTTATAAGCAGGTGTATGTTAATAAAGCGGTATGCGGTTCGTGGTTCGTGGTTCGCGGTTCGCGGTTCGCGGTTCGCGGTTCGAGGTACGAGGGATGAGAGATTTAGAGAATTTATAATCATACGGTGTGACAATTTATGAAATTGGGTATAAGGTATTTGTATAATTCTAAAGCATCCCTGGCCGAGTTAGAAACACAAGTTGATATTGCAGCCAGGACAAACTATATTAGTCAGGCTGAAGAGACACATATTAGTGAATTATTGGATTGCTTATCCAGGAAATTAAGAAGATTGATCCAGCACAGATCACAAGGATAATTCCGCGCACCATGCACCTCGTCCCCCGCACCTTGTCCCCCGCCCCCCTATTTTGCGATAGCAAAATAATACTCCTCACCCGGAAAGAATTCCCTGTTTACCTGCTCAAACCCTGCCCGGAGAAGGGCTTCATAGAATTGATGGTAGCCAATTGATAGAAAATCAAATTCAAAATGAATGTATTTTCCTTTGCCTTCGGGGCGGATATCAACAAACATTTGCCCTGTCTCGTTCCAGCCCCCGATAGTATACCTGTATCGTACATCATACATTCCGTCTTTTCCTTTGATTTGAAATTCCTGGTCTTCGAGTAGATTCTCAGCATAGGTTTTTTCCCAGTTTCTCATATCAAAGAAAAAGCTGCCACCCGGCTTAGTGACCTTTCTGATAGCTTTGAGCGCATCTTCAAGCATGTCAAAGCTGGTTGCATGTGATAATGAATTTCCTGGACAAACAACCAATTCGAATTGCTCATTGGTCTTTTTTGCAAGCTCTTCCCAGCTGGCCTGAAAGAAGTGAATGTGCATGCCTTCATTCTCAGCCTTTTCCCGGGAGGAGGCGATCATGCCATCACTGATATCTGATGCATGCACATCATATCCCAGTTTCGATAACCATATCGCATGATTCCCTGTGCCACAGGAACAGTCGAGGATCTTCGCCCTTTCAGGTAGTTTTTCCAGGAGGCCTTCGAGGGAGTGCCTGAAAAATATGATCCCATCATCACCTTCCGACAGCAGGTCGTAAAGCGCTGAAATATCGTTGTATTGTTGTCTGATCATTGTTACTGGATGCTGGATGCTGGTTACTGGTTGCTGGTTGCTGGTTGCTGGTTACTGGTTACTGGTTACTGGTTACTGGATGCCGGATAGCTGCCTAACTCTCCCTAAAGTCCCAGTCTCTCACTAACTCCTTTCATCGCTTCTATGGACAACTCGGCAAATTCCTGCAAGGGAATGCCGATCTTTTCACATTCACGTATGGTATCGCGCTTGACAGATGCAGCAAAGGCCTTTTGTTTCATCCGCTTTACGACTGATTTAGGCTTTACGCTTGCTAATTTCTTGTCGGGATACACCAGTGTTGTTGCTATGATGAGGCCTGTAATTGTTTCTCCTGCCGCCAGAGCATGGTGGAAGTCCTTGCTCCTGGGAATACCTGTAGCTTCCTCATTATGCAGCTTTATGGCTTCCAGGCTTTCCTGGTCCATACCCGCTTCCTCCAATATGGGTAATCCTTCCAGCCCATGCCTTTCAGGGTCGGCTCCGGTGATCTCAACATCGATATCGTGCATCAATCCTGCAATACCCCATTGATCAGCATCATGCCCCAGCTTTTCCGCCAGTGCTCGCAGCACAGCTTCCGAAGCATAACAGTGGTTCTTCATGCGTTCGTTCTTGATGTACTTGTCAAGCAATTCTATGGCTTTTTCTCGGGTCATATTTCTAATTTTTACTTTATCTTTTCCGGTGACCAATAACCGGCTACCGGAAGGGATTACTCCTAATGCATATCTAATCCGTGCAACATATACACCATATGCCGCAGTGATTTCACGATCTCATCCATGTACTCATTTACTGCTTTTACGCTTCCCGGCAGGGCAAAAAGCATGGTTTTATCCGCTACGCCCGCCACTCCACGGCTTAAAAGGGCATTGGGTTTTTCCATTCCATATTTCATGCGGATCATTTCCATGATACCGGGCACTTCTTTCTGCATGACACTTCTTACCACTTCAGGGCTGATATCCCGGGGGCCGATGCCTGTTCCGCCGGTGGTGAAGATGAAATCCACTCCCTGTTCCACCGCATCCAGCAGCAAAGCACTGAGTGCCTGCTCATCATCCGGGATCACTACGTTTTGTATGTCATGAAGCCATTTTTGACCGTCGAAGAATGTGGTCAACAATTCACTGAGCCGGGGACCGCTGCGATCTTCATATTCACCGGCATAGGCACGATCGCTCAACGTGATTACCAGGGCGCTGTACACTTTAGGAATATATTCCAGTGTATCACCGGCCTGCAGGTCGCCCAAACTGAGGACCCGGCAAAAGATCCCTTCTTTTGGCATTACGCAATTCCCAACTTCACGGTAGATTCCACAGCTGTCGCCATGGCATTTTTTCCCGATTTGTGTTACTTCCAGTATGACTTGTTCACCGAAGAACCTGTCGAGGGGTGAGGCCTCATAAAGCAGCATCCCTTCGGTGGTTATGTTTTCGGCAAACTCGCCATGTTTGATCTCCCTTCCTGCGAGAGCTGCAAATTTTTCGACGCTTTCTATAGCCAGCAGGCTGACCTGTCTGTGCCATTTGCCCGAGTGGGCATCTCCCTCAATGCCTGTATCATTCAGGTGTATCTCACTTACAGGCTTCTTTACAGTACCTTTTTCTTCGGATATGTTTACAGAAACAATGTTGATATGTTTTGATTCAATGCTCATGCTTTTATTTTGAATATTTACTTCACTTTCATATATTTGTTATACGCATAGAAATGCTGATAACCGTAATACAAAATTAAATAAAACTTTTTACCATGGAACAATTGAACACAGATCAGTCAAATTTGATCAAAGAAGTTAGTGCACCTGTATTTCAGGCACGGGGATGGATGAAGCTTATTGGCATATTGAGCATTATCGGTGGTGTACTTTATGCACTTACCATTGTTGGGATCATTTTCGCCTGGCTTCCCATCTGGATGGGTATAATCCTATATAAGGCTGGATCATCGTCGGAGCAGGCTTATTACAATGGAGATAAGTACAGCTTTCTGAAGTCCATGACCCAGTTGAAATTATACTTCACTATTATGGGTATTACCACACTGATTGCTATCATCCTGGGGGTGATCACGATAATCGTATTCCTTGCAGGCGGGCTCGCCTTCAGTGAATATTTCGACAACAATTATTACTATTAGGAAAGAGGGGGCTATTCTTATTTGTAGCAGAAGCGTTTGATGACCCCATAGGCGCTTTTTATTCCCAGTTCTCCGGCCTTGCTCAGATCGCCGCAGCCATTATCGATCTGATCGAGATAAATATAGGTCAGTCCGCGATTAAAGTATGCTTCTGCCAGTTCAGGCTCCAGCCTGATGGCCTGGGAGTAGTCGAGTATAGCAGAATTGTAATCTTTCATGCGGTTGCGGATGTTGCCCCTGTTAAACCAGGCAAATGAAAGTCCGGGTCTGAGTTCTAATACACGGTCATAATCGATCAGCACGGCAGCAAAATCAGGTTCCTTGATGAGATCTTCCTCCCTGGGGGCAGGCATCTTGTCCCAGGTGATGGTGACATTATCAGTATACACCTGCTCATTATATAAATACTCCTCCAGGGCGTAACGAATATTGGCTCTGTTGAAATAAGCAAATACAAATTTTGGATACAGGGTGATCGCATTGTCATATGCTTCCAGGGAGTTGGTATAATTTTTAGCCATACCGTTTACCACACCTTTCAGAAAGTGCCCGATATAGTTGGAGGAATTCTCTCTCAGCATACTGTCGGCAATGCCCAGGTGATGTTTCAGAGCATCCATTTTCTCAGGTAAGCTGGCGTTCATGATAGCGAAGGCCAGGTCTTCTTCGTTGGTCATATTAAACTCTGTGATCTCCTCCACTGTATAGCCTTCACGCTTTCTTTTGACGAAGTCTTTGTCTTTTTTTACGAATTGCACGCAGAAGTTCGGCTGCAACTCAATGCCTTCATAGGCTCTGTTCAGTTCACCTGTCTTATTCCCTGAATTAAAATCCGATTCGAAGGCGATTAGTTTTTCGAAATAGCTGGAGTCGGCATAGGCCTTCATCAGGGCTTCAGTGGTGGCGTCACCAACATTGAGCATGTTTATGATCTCAAAGGCTTTGTCATTATCTTGCATGGCACCCAAGTGGTCGCCCATCTGCGCGCGCGCTGTTGACCGCTGCAGGTATGCACCGGCAAAATCAGGAAAGAGCTCAATGCATTTGGAATAATCCTCAATGGCTGCTTCTAAGTGTTCCGATACGGCATTCACATAGGCACGGCCATAATAGGCATATACATTATTGGGGTTGATGCTTACTACCATATTATAATCGCGCAGCGCGCCCTCATAATCTTTCTGACTGGCTTTTAACCAGGCACGGTTGTAATAAGTAAGTGCGTTGTAGGGGTTGTCGCGGATCACCCTGTCGAAATCCTTCAGGGCATTCGTGGTGTCACCCACACTGATCCTGGCCAGGCCCCGGTGAAAGAATGCAAGCGAATTACCGGCATCCAGGTCAAGGATCTGTTCAAAATCGGCAATGGCCAGGTCAAAGTCTTTCATCTCAAAATAGATCTGCCCCCGCTTGAGGTAGGCATCTATGTTGAAGTAGTCGAGCATAAGTGCATTGTTGCAATCCTCAATGGCACTTTCGTTTTCTTCAAGGTAGCTCTTGGCAATGGCACGGTAGAGGTATGCGTTCGGCAGGGTCTTGTCATACTTCATCGCCTCATCCAGGTCTTCGATGGCAGCCCTGTATGCCCGCATATTGATCCTTGTGAGGCCCCTGTCGATGTATATCTCAGGGTTAAACGGATCAATCTCCAGGGCCTTGTGGAAATCGTGCAGGGCGTTGGTGTAGTTGTACATCTGCGCTCGCGCGATGGCACGGTAATGATAAGCATGGGAGTACAGCGGGTGTATGATCACTGCCGTGCTCAAATCCCCCTCGGCCCCTTTATAATCCCCCAGGTATAACTTGGCAATACCACGAAGGAAATAAGGCTCGAAAAGATCGGGCTTATAGGTGATTACGATATTAAATTTCTTGATAGACTCTGCGTAATTGGCCTGGCTGAGCTCATAGCGGCCTGAATGCATAAAGTGCGAAATGTTTACCTGTGCGGTGAGCACTACAGGGAAAAGCAAAACAAAAAGAAGGAAGGTCCATCGGGCTTTCATACGCCTACAGAAACGTTAAATGTCGGTTTTTGTTTTTTCGATCAGTGTGATTCCTCCCATGAGCATCTTCTTATCGACAGCCTTGCACATATCATAAATGGTTAGCAGGGCGACGTGAACAGCAGTCAGGGCTTCCATTTCCACACCTGTTTGGCCAAGGCAGTGTGCTTCTCCAACGACCTTTACTCCATCATCAACAATTTCAGTAATCACCTTCACTTTTGTTAGTTGCAGTGGGTGGCAAAGCGGGATCAGCTCACTGGTTTTTTTTGCTGCCTGTATGCCGGCGATCTCTGCTACCGTAAGCACATCACCTTTCTTGATCTCATTATCGCTGATCAGCTTAAGCGTTTCGGGAGCAAGCCGGATAAAGCCTTCTGCACGAGCTGTGCGTTTCTGATTGGGCTTGTCGCCCACATCCACCATGCGTGCTTTGCCATCCTCGTCGATATGTGATAGTTTGTTCATGTTTGCTGGTTACTATTTACTAGTCACTAGTTACTGGTTTCTGGTTACTGGTTTCTGGCTTTGCGCACTGCGTATAGCCTACTGCTTACTTTTCTAACCTCCTATATTATAAAAGTCGCTCTTTTGACTGCTCGACCCGCACTTTGGTTTATTTTCGACAGCTGCCAAAAGTGCTTCTCTGGCACCCATCTCTCTGATGCTGAAGGCTTCATCGCTGAACAGACAGGGTTTGACCAGTCCGTCGGATGTGAGGCGCAAACGGTTACAGCTGGCGCAATGGCCACCTGATCCGCCGATCACTTCTCCAAAGGTTCCTTCGTGAAGATCCATCATAGGGATGAAGCGTATTTCAACGCCTTTGTCATCAGCAAACGCTTTCACCTTTTGCGCTTCCGGCTCGAAACCATTCTCCTTCACCACACAATTGATCTTTACAGGAGTGAGACCGGCTTCCAGGGCGGCATCAATTCCTTTGAGCGCATCCTGCAGGCTTCCGACGCGGGTTACCGCTTTATATTTTTCAGGATCGAGGGTGTCGAGGCTGATATTTACCCTGTGTAGTCCTGCAGCCTTCAGCTCATTTGCATATTTAGGAAGCATGATCCCGTTGGTTGTCATGCCCAGGTCTTTGATCCCGGGGATGCCGGTAATCATTCTGACGAGATCAACAATTCCCTTTCTTACCAATGGTTCACCTCCGGTGATCCGGACCTTGTCAACGCCTAAATCGACTGCAGTTCTTACTACTTCTGTGATCTCATCATAGCTCAGGATATCTTTATGAGTCATCAACTTGATGCCGCTCTCCGGCATGCAGTAGGTGCAGCGGAGGTTACAGCGGTCGGTCACCGACACCCTGAGGTAATTTATCTTTCTGTTATATCTGTCTAACATCTATCGATGCTCCTTCTTCAATTTGTGTAATGCCCAATGGGATCATGATGAACCCATCGGCGGTGGTTAAGGCCTGTATATGTGCTGAGCCGTGATAATCTTTGGGATAAACCTTCCCTTGTTCGATCTTCACGGGGACGAATGAATCGCGTCCTGATTTTTTCCTGGAATAGGGTGCTCCCATCGGTAATTTGATGATGCTCCATCCACTTGTAGAGCCCATGCTGATGCGGAGATAAGGTTTCACGAGGAGCTCGAAGGTATTGAATGCAGACACCGGGTTCCCCGGAAGGCCGAAAATTCTTTTCTTGCCCAGTTTCCCGAACAGGGTGGGCTTGCCTGGTTGCACAGCCAGGGTCTGGAAAAGTACATTCACTCCCAGCTTCTGGAATACCTCGGGAATGAAATCGAATTGTCCCATTGAGATGCCGCCGGTGAGCATAACCACATCATTGTTTTCCAATGCTTCGCTGATGATATCAAAAGTGAGCTGTTCATCATCTTTGGCAATGCCGATATAATTTGCGACGGCACCACACTTTTGTACCTGCCCCAACAGCTGGTATGCGTTGCTGTTTCGGATCTTGGATATGCCGGGCTGCTCAGAAGGCTCCACGATCTCATCACCCGTAGAGATGATACCGACCCTGGGTTTAACAGCTACTTTTGGCTTTGCATACCCGCATGCTGCCAGTATAGCAATATGTTGCGGTTCGATATAGGTCCCTGCCGGGATCAGGATGTCGCCTTTTGAGACATCCTCTGCCTGGTAGGCAATATTGGCTTTTGTTCCTTTTCCAGTAAAGATCACCTTGCCATTCGTATCTTTTTCGGTATGCTCCACCATGATCACACAATCGGCCCCTTTGGGTAGCGGTGCTCCTGTCATGATCTCAGAACAATCTCCTTTGCCTACTTCTTTTTCAGGTGCCTTTCCTGCCGGGATGGTTTCAATCACGCTTAAGGCCTGGTCAAGGTCTTCCTGCCGGCAAGCATAGCCGTCCATGGCCGACTTATCGAATGGAGGCATGTCGACATCGGAAACAATGTCTTCAGCCAGTACCCGGTACAGCGAATCCTTAATGTCGATGATCTCCGTATCCATGGGCTCCACAGCTCCGGTTACTAATTTATATGCTTCCTCAATGCGGATCATTTTGATTGATGTTGGGGTGCAAAATTAGGGAATTTATTGTTAGGTACAGGGTTCAGGGTGCAAGGTGCAGGGTACTGGGGGAATGATTTTCAATTCTGTATTCTGTATTTGAAATATGATAGTCGATCTTTGGTGTTTGGTGTTCGATCCACGATTTTCGATTCTCGGTCCTCAGTCTTCACTTGACTTCGCCCGGGGGATTTCACTAAAAGGTCTGTAGATAAAAATTGTCATCCTGATCCCGCCTTTGGCGGGAGAAGGACCCCCATCACTTTGGCTTTGCAATTTCAAAACTACCGATGGCTTTATCCTGAGATCAATGAGAAATGTAGAATTCACAATGCCGAATGGACAATGATTTTGGGGTGGGGCTATATTCTAT